>CAIYAN010000172.1 GCA_903924185.1 uncultured Opitutia bacterium
GGGGTGGTAATCGCGCCAGAGTCCTTATTGCTGCTCAATGTCCGTGGGCACGGGACATCCGGCAGCATCCAGTTGGTCAGCCGCGACCTCGGACTTCGGTTATTGAAATCCTACCCGTCGATTTATTCGGCCTAAGCCTTTCCGGTGTAGGCGTGGCAGAGGGCGGCCGCCGCGGCGTCGGATTCGTCGAGGGGCAGTTCATCGGGTAGGCCGAGCACCGACTTAATCATGCGCCCCACTTGTTCTTTCTTGGCGGCTCCGTGGCCCGTGACGGCCATTTTGATACGCTTGGGGGCATACTCCGACACCCGGACGCCTAAGCGCGCCAGGACGCTCAAGGCCGCCCCTCGGGAAGCGCCCATGGCTTGGGCGGTCCGGAAGTTCTGTACGAAGATGGTTTCTTCGATGGAAGCTTCTTTGACCCCGTGCGCCTTAGCGAGTTCTTCGACGGCATCGGCGATGTGACCGAGGCATTCGTAGGCGGCGAGTTTAGGTCCAAGCTTGACCGTGCGGCTCGCGAGGAGTCGCGGGGGCTCGGAACGGGTGTCGATGACGGCGAGGCCGGTGCCGCGCAGGGAAGGGTCGATGCCCAAGATGATTGCACGAATGCCGCGGGCCACCGGCTTGGTTGCCTCGCTGGTCGCGCGGGTCTTTGCCTTACTGGATTTACCCGCAGCGGGTAGGGCTCCGCCTAACAGTTTAGCGGTCCAGAGTGAGCGAGCCGAGCGGGCCATGCGATTTATCTAGAACCTTCCGCCGAGGGCTTCGACTGCAAACTTCGCCGCTCGCGGGTTGCCTTTGCTCGGTCCACAAGTCAGGTTTTTCCTATGCGATCAGGTTGGGCCATCCTTCTCTCCGTTTGGGCGGTTGGCTTTGCCGCCGAGTTGGAGGTCGTGCAGCGCACGCCCCCGGCCATGCCTGCGGTCGAGCTGAAGGCCTCGGCCAAACTGAATCTCAAGCAAGTCCCCGAATGCTCGGCGCTTTGGGCGAGCACCATACACCCCGGCCTTTTTTGGACCCTTTCTGATTCCGGCAATAAACCGGAAATAGTCCCCGTGCGGGCCGATGGCTCGACCGTGATGGGCCCCACTGGCCCTTGGTTAGGCGTCACGCTGAAAGGCCTCAAGAATGCCGACTGGGAAGCCCTGACGGCGGACGGGCAGGGTAATCTTATCCTCGGCGACGTCGGTAATAACCTCTCGCGCCGCAAGGAGCTCGCCTTCTACGTTTTCAAAGAGCCAGCCTTGGGTGCGAAGGAGGTTAACGAGTTTAAGAAGTATACTTTTAGCTGGCCGGATCAAACCGTCTATCCTGACCCAGAAATTTCCCATGACTGCGAGGCCATCTTCGTCGTCCGCGGTAAGCTCTACCTCCTCACTAAGCATCGGCGGGATACGCTGACCGATCTTTGGCGGGCTGACCTCCCTGCCGTCAGCGAGCAAGCCGTGCTGACCAAGCTCGCGCGTTTTGACGCTAAGGGCATGGTGACGGACGCCTCCGTCTCTCCCGATGGCAAGCACTTGGCCATCCTGACCTATCGTATGGCTTGGGTCTTCGACTTGCCAGCGACCGGCGAAGCGTTTTTCCAAGGCCCAGCGAAAGTCGCGCCGTTTTCGCCGCCGTTGCTATCTTGGCAGGTGGAAGGCTGTGCGTGGCTCGATGCGCAGACCTTACTCATCGGTTCGGAGCAAGGTGATTTATTCAAGCTGCCACTTTCTTTATTGAAGGATGTACCTTGAAGATTTTTTCGTAGGTGAAGTGTTCAGCCTAGGTCGCTACAGGTTAAAGACTCCATAGCGTTTTTCTTTCAGATGGATGGTCGCTTGATAATTTAGGCGATCTATGCGACATGTGCCGACATGCTTTATTACTTACGATAGGGTTAAGTCGCATGGTCCCTATACTATTAAAGTAATGCTCGAAGAAATCGGGAGATTCGGCCCAAGAGAGTTCGAGTTTGGGGCGATCGACCAGGAGACGGTTCAAGTCTGGAACCTCGGTTGGCGTAAACCGCAACCGCTCGAACTGGCCAAGTTTTTCCTTTTGGCTGACCTGCGTAAATCAAAGTACGCCTCCTGACGTCAGCGGTAACGGGGCTTGGTGTCGTAGGATTTGCCCGTAAAGAAAGCGGACCGACTTTCTCGCGAAGGCCGGCCCGTTAGAAGGACTTCAGTAGTCGAACTTAGAGCGCCTTGGCGGCGTTCACGACGGCTTCCTTCGTGATGCCGAGTTCCTTCATGACCACGTCGCCCGGGGCGGAGAGGCCGAAGGTGTCGGTGCCGATCGCTTTGCCGGCGGTGCCGACGTAGCGGCCCCACGAGATGGTGACGCCGGCTTCGATGCTGAC
>CAIYAN010000173.1 GCA_903924185.1 uncultured Opitutia bacterium
GCGTCACGCCCGTCTCGATGATACGAACGGATTGCTTAGCGGCTAACAGAGAGAGAATCAGCGCCACGGCGAAGGCACGGTAAAGCCAGCCGGAAGCCGGCGCCAGCCGCGCACTCAAGAGGAGAAAAAGCGGCGCAAGGAAGAAGACTGAGCGGTATTTGGTGAAGGCGTCAGCAACCACTCCGAAGTCCGGTGCAGCGGCGAATAGCAACCCCGCTAACCCTGCGAGGCCAACGGCTAGAAAACTCCACTGGTTCGCTTGTACGAAGGCATGGCGATGCGTGCCGCCCTTGGTGTGACCAGAGCGTGCATCCAGCCAGCGCTCGAGGGCGTACCCCACCCATAAGGCCCAGCCGAGGGCGACGGTCTCCCACGGACGGCCAAGGAAGGCACCAGGCTGGACGACTTCGCGGGCAAGGAGAACGAAAACGGAACCTTCGAGGCATAAGGCAGAAGGCCAAGCCCACCAAGGCAAAGGCGGTTGAGCAGCTTGTTCGCTCACGGACGGCCTGGCGCGCGCGCGACGACCGCCTTCATGCGACGGAGGATTTCGCGCAGGCGTTCACGCGGGCAACCAAAGTTCAGACGGACATGGCCGGGTCCGCCGAAGTCGGCTCCATTACTGAAGCCGATGCCACCCTTCTCGAATTCCGCATGCGGGTCCGCAAAGCCGAGCGCGGTGACGTCGAACCACGCGAGGAAACTGGACTGTGGACGCTGGCGAAGGATAACGCCGGGCATCGACTTTAATTCCTGCTCAATGAGGTCGAGGTTACCACGGAGATACTCGACGCACTCCAGGCGCCAAGGCTCACCATGGTCGAAGGCCGCCTGCGTGGCGACGAGACCAAAGGCGTTCTGGTCCAGCGAGAGGCCCTGCAAGATTCGGCGGAAACGCGTGCGCAGGTTGGCATCCGGGATAATCGCGAAGCCACAGGTGAGTCCGGCAATATTGTAAGTCTTACTCGCGGCCATTAACGTGACCGTCCGCGCAGCGAGGTCTTCGCTCATCGCGGCGAAGATAGTGTGCTGGGCCTGTGGGTCGAGGATGAGGTCGCAATGGATTTCGTCCGAGCAGACGAGGAGGTCGTGCTTACGTACCAAGGCCGCCAAGCGGTCGAGTTCGGCGCGATCGAAGACGCGGGCGAGCGGGTTGTAAGGATTACACAGCAGGAGAATCTTCGCGTGCGGTTGGGCGCAGGCCTCTTCGAGCTTCGCCCAATCAAACGTCCAGCGTCCGTCCACAAAGACCATCTCGAGTTTGAGCGAATTACGTTCGGAGAAAACGGGCGCCGTCAGGAAGGGCGGGTAGACGGGCGCAGTGGTGACGACGGACTCGCCGGGCGCGGTGGCCGCGCGAATGGAGGCGTGGATGCCGGGCACCAAGGAGCACATGAAGGTGATCCACTCGGGGCGGATCTCCCAGCCATGACGGCGGCGCACATGGTTAACGATGGAGGCGAAAACGGTGTCACGTTGCGCGGGATAACCGTAGACGCCGTGGGCGGCGCGCGCCTGCACGGCGGCAACCACTGCGGGGGGCGACACGAAATCCATGTCGGCAATCCAGCAAGGGATGATGTCGCGATCGGCATACTTGTGCCACTTCGTGCTGTCCGTCCCAGAGCGTTCCGGACAGCTGTCAAAATTGAAAGCCATTCTAGGGAGAACCTTGGGTTGAAGTCAGGTGCGAGCAAATGCATTTTCTGCGAATGACACCCACCTGGGTCACCCCCGCCGAAATCCGCGGCCGCCTAGTCCTCCTGGGGCGCGCAGGGGAAATGTCCGTCGCAGTCACGAGCGCGGGCGAACTTATCCTCCGCCTGCCCCAGCCGCTCGCCGTCCTGGCGGCCCGTCTCACACATTGGGGACTAGTCGTAAAATCCGGGAAGGTCCCTAAGGTCCGCGCAACCTTGGCCGTCGGCACCACGTTCCAGCACCGAGTCTGGCAAGCCTGTCAGTCCATCCCTGCTGGCTCCAGCCTCACCTACGGCGCACTCGCCCAGCGCATCGGTTGCCGGTCGGCCCAAGCCGTCGGCCAAGCACTCGGGGCAAACCCCCTCGCCCAACTCATCCCTTGTCACCGGGTCGCTGCCGCTCATGGACCGGGCGGGTTCGCTTGGGGCACTCGCCGCAAGGCGGCTTGGTTAAGGGAGGAAGCTGATGGAGCTGCTTGATGCCCTCGACCGGGGCCTGCTTGACCTCATCTTCCCACGAGACTGTGCGGTCACGC
>CAIYAN010000174.1 GCA_903924185.1 uncultured Opitutia bacterium
GTCGCGCTCGCCGGCGGGTTGGAGGTTGAAGACGCGGCTTTCGCCGACGTCGCCCGCTTCGCCACCGCTGTCCTTGGCGAGGGCCTTGAGGTTCATCTTGCCGATGCGGACGAGCTTGGGCTCGCCGGGGAAATCTGCGCGCGGGAATTCGCCGAGCGTGGCCCAGCCCTTGCCGTCTTGCCCGACGCGGACGATGACCTTGTTCGTGGTGAGCTCGACCTCGACTGGGAAGCTCCCGTCGCCTTGGGCGGTGGGCTGAGTGGTCAGGCGGAAGACCTCGGCGTGGGATTGATCGAATGTTTGGCCGGTGATGCCATTGCGCAACGAGGCGGGACGGAGTTGTCCGTCGCGGAAGGACCAGCTGGCGGATAGGACGCTATTCTGCAGTCCGATCGTTTGTGCGTCGGACTTGGTAATCTCCGCCTTGCCCGGGGCCGGCCCCGCGAAATCGATGTCCGGATTGGTCGGGATCGCGAAGGCGAGCACCGTGAATAGGCAGAGCAGGGCAGACGTGGCGTGGCGCATTGTGGCAGTAAAATAAGTTAGCCTACTTCGCCCGTGCGGGTGGTTTCCTCGGCCTTCCAGAAGCGGTAGCGCACTTCATAGCCCTCGGGTATGTAGACCACGATGGGAAGGCGGCTGTTGTAGCGGACTGGCCCGTGGGGCATGAGCGTCACGAACTGCTGTACCTTGGGCTGGTTGGGGTCGACCCCGATGCGGGTGGAGATCATGCCGTCCGCTTTAACTTGAGCTTGGTAATAGTTGTAGCCCCAGCCTTGGACCGTGCGCTCCTCGATCGTGCCCATCAGTGCGACGCGATTGACCCCGTCGGTTTCCATCATCTTGCCCACGATCAATTCGACCTTCCAGGAGAACTCGTCCTTCTGCGCATCCAGATGGATCACGATACGCTTCATTCCCTTTTCGGCGGCCGGGTAGGCCTTCTGCCAGGAACTCGCGTCATCCGGACGGGCGTGGAGTGTGGCTGAACTAAAGAAAGTCAGCAGGGCAAGTAGGCCGAGGGGTAGCAGGCGAAGCATCCTGCGATGCTGTGCCCTTGGTTTAGGCCCTGCAACTATGCAAATGCGGTAGGGGCAGCACCGCGTGCTGCCCTAGGGTCTTTAAGGGTAGGGGCGTGGTTTACCGCGCCCTCCTGCTGGGGTAGTCACAGTTTATTGGTCCAGCAGACATCTGCCATTTAGGGTCTCAGCAGGCACATCAGATCTGAATCTTAGCATTTCTTTAATGGGAATTCTACGACAGGTAAACCCCTGGGTTGTCGCTGGTTGGTCGAGGTTTGTTGGCCGGGTTATTTGAGCTGGTAGCCGGCGCTTCGGCCCTTCTTGCCGTTGTTTTTGAGCAGCCCAAGTTTCGCCAATGCATCGAGGTCACGGCCGGCAGTGTCGTGTGAGCACTTGGTCAAGTTCGCGTATTTCCCGGAAGTCATGTCGCCGACGAAACCCTCGAGCAGACGAGTCAGTGCCTTGCGTTGGCGGGGATTAATCTGAGCGGTGCCCGCCTGGTTCCAGAACTTGGCCCGCTTGAGGACTCGTTCCACCACGAGATTCGAGGCGTCGGCGGCGCGACCTAAGCACCCCAGGAACCAGACGCACCAACGGGTGGCGTCGAGGGAGCCCGCCTGGGCTGCCTCGAGTTCCTTGTAGTACTGGGCGCGTTCCTTGCGGATCTGGGCGGAGAGGCTGAAGTAACGCCCCGCCCCCCGCTCGACCCGTGCGAGCAGCAGGTCGGTGGCGGCGCGGGCGACGCGGCCGTTGCCGTCCTCAAAAGGGTGGACGGTCAAGAACCATAGGTGCGCCAGGGCGGCATGCACCAAGGCGTCCTGACGCGGAGTGCCCGTGCAATATGCCAGCCAATCCTTCATCATGGTCGAGACCTGTGTCGCCGGCGGGGCCACGAAGTGTACCTTGGGGTCGGTCAGGTTGCCGGAGACCACGCGCATGGGGTCACCGGAGGAGGGGCGCCATGCTCCGACCTTAATCTTTTTACCGTCGCTGTAGCCCGTCGGGAAGAGGCAGGCCTGCCAGGTGAAGAGTCGTTTGGCGGAAATGGCCTTCAGGGCGTTGCGGGTGGCGTCTAGGGTCATCTCCACCACGCCTTCCTCCTTCTGGTTGGCGGGTACCTTGACGCCGGTTTCGATGCCCAAGCGGTTGGCCAAGGATGAGCGGACGCTGTCGGCCCGGAGGACTTCGCCCTCGATCGCGCTGCTCAGGACGGCGTTGTCGGTCAGGGTGATGAGCAGGGCTTCGTCTCGGGCCGAGCCGTCGAGCAGCTCCATGCGGCCGTGTAGGCGGGAGACCGCCCGGGTGGCCTCGAGCAGGGCAGGGGCGACGGCCGCTGCGTCTACGGTCAGGGCAGGCCAGCCGGCAAGTTGCCAGATCTGCCTGCGAGGAGCTGGGGTGCGGCCTGCCTTCATCGGTCGAGGGTCAGCCTCATGCGTAGATTAGACAACCATAATCTACGCAAAATTGCGTAGATTAGGTTCGGCCAATCACCGCACGGACGGGCCCGGGCGTGCCTCCGGTCAGGCCGTCTGGCTGTTTGTTGACTCTAGGTGCAGCTTAACCATCACACTTAACCACCCCCTGAAGTGCATGCCGCTGGACCAAAAAAGAATTACCCCAGGACTTTCGCAAGTCCTGACGGGAATTCTCCTTCATGCGCATTTCAAGAAGCATGGGTTCCGTCCAATCTGGAGAATCCTCGCTGTCCTCGTGACGCTCTGAGGCTACTTTGTGGCCTTCGGGGAATTCTTCTGCCAACTCGTGCGGTATTCTCGCTGAGCTTGAGGGTAGGGGCGTGACTGCGTCGCGACCGTTGATCCTTCATTGGTAGGGGCGTGGTTTACCGCGCCCTCCTAAGGTAGGGGCAAGGCGAAGCCTTGCCCCTACCTAGACAGAAAGCGTAACTGGTTTCCTACGTCCACCGGCGAACGGACGCGACGCAGTCGCGCCCCTACCTCGAGGCAAGGGGGAATCTGAGGCGGCTAGGTCAGCACGCAGTGCTGACCCTACCCGAGGCATGTCAGAGTTCTTGTTAGAGTTCGGGCTGGGGAAATAGAACAAAGGAACGATAACCCTTTAATGGTTATCGTCTTAGTTCCAGCTGGCGGAGAGGGAGGGATTGATTGCGCTTCGCTTCAGGCCTCCGGCCCGATGCCTTTGGCATCGTCTGTTCGGCCTAAAGGCCCTCACCGAACCCAAGGGTTCTCATCCCTCCCGGTAAGTGAATAGGCGCTAGGTAACTTGCTGGTGAGGCACGCCGAACGGCTCTATATTCAGCTGGCGGAGAGGGAGGGATTGGCTGGCCTATGGCCATCGCAAGCGACGCCCGTTGGGCGGCCCTTCTCCGCGAGGGCAAGCCTCGCTCCGTCAAACCCAAGGGTTCTCATCCCTCCGGGGCGTAGAAAGGGTCCGATGGACTTTCCTGGTGAGGTAAGTCTATCGAGCCGGTTCCAGCTGGCGGAGAGGGAGGGATTCGAACCCTCGGATTTTTGCTATATCAATAGTGGCATCAATAGTGTCTGTATTGAATCAATACACACAGTAATCATCAGTGATTTGTTAGAGAATTTGTTAGAGTTCCTCTTGCGAGGA
>CAIYAN010000175.1 GCA_903924185.1 uncultured Opitutia bacterium
CCTCATGCCACCCTGGTTCGCTGCCCCCGAAGCGCCCGGCAAGCCCAACCCCTGGGCTAATGACTGCTCACTCAGCGAACGCGACAAGGCCGACCTGCTGGCTTGGATTGATTCCCCTGACCGCCCCCTCGGCAATCCCGCCGACGCCCCGCGCCGCCTGACCTACCCGTCGGAATGGTCCATCGGCCAGCCAGACCTCATCATCCCCCTAAGCAAGGCCTACGACATCAAGGCAACGGGCTACCTGCCCTACCAGCGCGATGTGGTGCAGACCACACTTACCGAAGACAAGTGGGTCGCAGCCTTCGAAATTCTTCCGTCCGCCCGCGAGGTCGTCCACCACGTGATTGTGACGGTGCATGAGAAGAACGAAAAGGTCGCCGACCACGAGAGCTACTGGGCCGCCTACGTCCCCGGCAATGGGTCGTATGTTTTTCCAGAGGGCTTTGCGCGCAAACTACCGGCTGGCGCTAAAGTGAACTTCCAAATTCACTATACGCCCAACGGCACCGCCACCAAGGAACGACTACGCCTCGGCCTAATCTACGCCAAGTCTCCGCCGAAGTACGAAATACGCACTGTCGCCGTACCGAATGTCTTCCTGAAGATTCCGCCGGGCGCCCCCCACCACGTGGAGACCATCACCCGACCGGTGCCCGTCGACCTCGCGGTCACGAGCCTGCTCGCCCACATGCACGTCCGTGGCAAGGCGTTCAAGTTCGAGCTAACGACGCCCGATGGCAAAACGGAGACGTTACTTGACCTGCCGAACTACGACTTCAACTGGCAGCTGCGCTACGAACTCAAGCAACCCCGCGTGCTACCCCGCGGCAGTACGGTCAAACTCACGGCAGTCTTCGATAATAGCGCCGATAATAAGTCCAACCCTGACCCGACCAAGTTGGTCCGGTGGGGCCCGCAGACTTACGACGAGATGATGATTGGCTACTTCGAGTATTTCGTGCCAGTCAACCGCTGACCTAGCGCGACGGTAGAGCGCTCGCAGCCGGCAAAGCCTGACCAACGCCCCAATAGCGCTCGATCATAGCATACCCGACGGGATCGTAGGTCTTAAGCTCGGACCGATTCGCGGGCGGGTAGTTGCAGCCGACAAAGTACATAGCCGAGAGTTCCGAGAAGTATTCCAGTTGATTCTGCGCGGCGTAACGGAGGGTCTTGATGTTCTTCGCATCGGCAGCGACGTCACTCTTATACAGGCCGGCCTTCATAGCGGCAGCCCACGCATCATAGATACCTGGCTCTTTTTCCTTCCAGTGCAGGAAGTGCCACGCATGGGCGAGTTCATGCACAAGGCCTTTTACCGACCAAAGCGGATCAAGGTAATTATAATTATAGGCACTGAAGATGAGGACACTGTTCGACATCCGCTCATCAAGGTTGGGCGAATACTTCGGCGCACCCGGACGAAAATACTGGAAGCTCGAACTCCGTCCCCCACCCGTAGCCTTAGGGCCATAGAGCAGAAAGATTTTCACCGCTTGGAGCTGCTTGACCGCCGGAGATGGCAAAGCCTTGGCGGCCTCGACCAGTTTGGCCTCAAGTTTGGCGATGGCCTTCTGGGCCGTCGCCGGGTCTTCATCCAACAGCTGCTTCTCCACAAAGACATTCCACCCAGCCAACACGCGCTCGCTGTATTGGCGTGGAGGATGATTAAGGTCGAATGCCGGCAGCTCGATAGCCTTCGGCGTGACGCGGGTTTTCACCGGGGCCTCGTCGGCCGCGGACAAGGTGACGGACGCGAGCCACAGGACTAAAAGGATGCGCTTGAGCGTCATCGGATAGGCACGGACCGGAAGGTCAACG
>CAIYAN010000176.1 GCA_903924185.1 uncultured Opitutia bacterium
CAAGGCCGATCGCCTGTTCTCCGAACACGTCGGCCAGAACAAGCTCCTCGTCGTCGACGCCAAGAACCGCCTGCGCGGACTGTTCACGCTGAGCGACATCGAACGCATCTCCGAAGAGTCCCGCGCCCACGTCCGCCCGACTCGCGACGCCGACTTCCGCCTCCGCGTGGGCGTGGCGGTTTCGGTCCCACGGACCCCCGAAGGAGAAATCGACCGCGAGCGTTTCTTGGCCCATACCGCCGCCTTGATTGCCGAAGGTGCCGATGCCCTCGCTGTTTCCACTGCGCATGGCCATACTAAGGGCGTGGGTGACGCGATTCGCCTACTACGGAAGCAGCATAAGGACATCACCCTCATTGCTGGTAACGTCACGAGCGGCGACGGCGTCGCTTTCCTCGCCGATGCTGGCGTCGATGCAGTCAAAATCGGCCAAGGCCCCGGGTCTATTTGCACGACCCGCATCGTCGCGGGGGTTGGCATCCCGCAACTCACCGCCCTCTACGTCGCCGCGCAGGCCGCCAAGCGCAAGGGCGTCCGCATCATTGCGGACGGCGGCATCACCAAGAGCGGCGACATCGTCAAGGCCTTGACGCTGGCCGATGTGGTCATCCTCGGCGGCCTCCTCGCCGGCAGCCGCGAAGCTCCGGGCAAGTTGATGGAAATCAACGGCAAGACTTACAAGGAATACCGCGGCATGGGTTCGCACGAAGCCATGCGTAAGGGATCCGCTTCCCGTTACGGCCATTCCGCCGCCGGTAAGTTTAATAAGGTCGCCGCTGAAGGGATCGAGGCCCTTAAGGAGGTCTCTGGTTCGGTCGACCAGGTGCTCGGCACCCTCGCTGGCGGGGTTCAGAGCGGCCTCGGCTACCTCGGTGCCCGTAATTTAACGGAACATCGGGCCAACGCCCGTTACATTAGGGTGACCCCGGCTGGTCAACGTGAGGCGGCCCCCCACGACGTGATTGAAATCAAGGCCGGTTCCTAATACACTAACTTTCTCATGCTCGCTTTCTTTCGTCACCTCATGGTCTTCCTGCTCGGCGCGCTCGTCGGGGCCGTGGCCATTTTGTTCTTCCTCCCGACCTTTTCCGCGACCTTCACGAATACATCGATGGGGGCCGTGGCCAAGGTTGAAGAGCCCGCTAAGCCGGCCGAACCAGTGGCCAAGGTCGAAGAGCCTGCCAAGCCCGCTGAGCCGGTCGCCAAGGTCGAAGAGCCTGCCAAACCGGCTGAGCCCGTGGCCAAGGTTGAAGAGCCCGCTAAGCCGGCCGAACCCGTAGCGAAGGTTGAAGAGCCCGCTAAGCCCGCCGAGCCGGCGAAGCCGATGGTCGACGATGCGGCCAAGGCCGCCGATGGGGTCGCGAAGACCGAGCCAAAGCCGAAAGCCGACTCTAACCAGAAGCTGGATTACACCGCGCTCAATGCTCGGCCCGTTTTCTGGCCACCTTCGGTCCTCGTCACGACCGCGACCAGTGCGGCTCTGATGGAAAAGGGCAAGAAGGTCGCCGACATTCCCTTAGCGGAAGCAGACGTTCTGCAAATTTCTAAAGTGCTCGGTGACGGCACGCTCGAAGTGCGCGCACAAGGCCTCAAGTTTGAAATCGACCAGAAGCTCACGGACTTCGAAGCCGGCGTCCGCCGCAAAATCGCCGAACTCGCCGATAAGGGCAGCACGATTCCCGCGCCCTACAAGACCGACCGTCCTTACGTCCCGCCCATCGCTCCGCTCCCCACCGCCCCAGCTCCCGTCGAGAAGCCGACTCCAGCCGTGACCGAGAAGCCGACGCCAGCTCCAACGACTAAGCCGCCGACGCGCTCCAAGGACACCTTGGATGATAAGATGAACTCCCTCTTTGGCCGTAAGTTGACTCCTGAGGAATCTGCTGAAGCCGCTAAGAAGAAGCCTGCCAAGTGAGTTCAGCCAAAATCTTTTCATGGAACGTGAACGGGGTCCGTTCAGCCCTCGGTAAGGGCTTGGCGGAATTCATCGCAAAAACGGCGCCCGACGTCCTTTGCCTCCAAGAGACGAAGTGCGAGACGGTCACGGCGAGCACGCTGGGCTTGGCTTTCCCTCACCAGTTTTGGCATGAAGCCGAAAAGAAAGGCTACTCCGGAACGGCTATTTTATCCAAGACCGCCCCGTTGTCCGTCGCGACCGACTTCCCTGGCGATCACCCGCGCGAAGGCCGCGTCGTCACCGCTGAATTTGCCGGCTGCTATGTCCTCAGCGCCTACGTCCCCAATTCCCAGCGCGAATTGGAACGCCTCGACTATCGCCTGCAGTGGGATGCGGATTTCCGCAAGTACCTCGCGAAGTTAGCCAAGAAGAAGCCCGTTGTCGTTTGTGGCGACCTCAACGTCGCCCATGCCGAGATCGACTTGGCGAACCCCGCCACCAATCGCCGCAACGCTGGCTTCACGGACGAGGAGCGCGAATCCTTCGGGACGTTGCTCAATGATCATGGCTTCACCGATACCTTCCGTGCCCAGTTCCCGAAACTTGCGCAGCGTTATAGCTGGTGGAGCTATCGGCCAGGTATCCGCGCCCGCAATATCGGGTGGCGCTTAGATTACTGCCTGACTTCGGATGGCCTACAATTCTCGCACCCAGAGATCCACGACCAAGTCACGGGCTCGGATCACTGTCCGGTGTCGGTGCAGGTTGACGCGACGCTCTGAGTGCCTCGCTTAGTCGCTGCGCAAACAAGAGGATGGTCGTCACCGCGGCCGAGAGGAAGAACACCAGTGGCCCAATCCAGATGAGGTCTGGATCGGCCGGCCACACTTCAGCTGCCTCACCATTCGGCTTCAGCGCATACCGTACGTTTAGCTCGGCTCCGGGTGCAAACGACCGCCAGACAGTCTGAAGTTCGCCTTTCTGCGCCTGTCCGCGGTCATCGGTCCAAGTGACGAGGTAG
>CAIYAN010000177.1 GCA_903924185.1 uncultured Opitutia bacterium
CGGCTTCATCTCCGCTTCATGTGGCCCTGAGCAGGAGTACTTCCTGATCGACGCGCGTCTCTTCCACCTCCGTCCTGACCTCTATACCTGCGGTCGCTCCCTCTTTGGTTCGAAGCCAGCGAAGGGTCAGGAGTTCGAAGACCAGTATTTCGGCACCATCCCTGACCGCGTGCTCGCCTGCATGATGGAAACCGAGCGCGAGTGCTTCAAACTCGGGATTCCAATTAAGACCCGCCACAATGAAGTCGCTCCGTCTCAGTACGAAGTGGCTCCGATCTACGAGTCTGCTAACGTTGCACACGATCACCAGATGCTCACGATGACGCTGCTCCGCCGCGTTGCCACTCAGCATGGTTTCGTTTGCCTCCTTGCCGAAAAGCCTTTCGCAGGCGTTAACGGTTCTGGTAAGCACGTTAACTGGTCCATCGGCGGCGCTGGCGTCGGCAACCTCCTCGAGCCCGGCCATAGCCCACACGAGAATGCTCAGTTCCTGACCTTCTGCTCCGCCGTGGTTCGCGCGGTCGACCTGCACCAAGGCCTGCTCCGCGCCTCGGTGGCTTCCGCTGGCAATGACCACCGCCTCGGTGCCAACGAAGCTCCGCCCGCCATTATCTCGATCTACTTGGGCGACATGCTCAACGAAGTCATCGAGCAGGTGAAGAAGAGCGGTTCCGCTTCGACCTCCCGTAAGGGCGGTCACATGACCCTCGGCGTCGACACGCTCCCCATCCTCCCGAAGGACGCTGGCGACCGTAACCGTACTAGCCCGTTTGCCTTCACCGGTAACAAGTTCGAGTTCCGTGCCGTCGGTTCCGCCTTCTCGGTTGCTGGCCCGCTGACCGTCCTCAACACAATCATGGCAGACTCCCTCGATAAGCTCGCCGACGAGCTCGCCGACAAGATCAAGGCCAAGAAGGGTGACTTCAATGCCGCCCTCCAGGTTGTCCTGAAGAACATCCTATCGAAGCATGGTCGCGTGATCTTCAATGGTAACGGCTACTCCGAAGCGTGGCACAAGGAAGCTGCTAAGCGTGGTCTTAAGAACCTCCGCACGACCCCCGATGCTCTCCCTGAGATTGTGGCCAAGTCGACGATTGAAGTCTTCGAGCGCCAAAGCGTCCTCTCAAAGGCCGAACTCGAGTCCCGCGAAGAGATCTACACGCACTCCTACGTGCTCACGGTCAATACCGAGTCGAAGCTCGTCTCGGACATCGCCCAGACGCTCCTCCTCCCAGCTGCCCTCAAGTACGCCGCAGATCTGACCCCGGTCGAGAAGACCAAGTCTGGTGGTAAGCTCCGCAAGCAAGTCATCGGCCTGGCCGACGAGCTCGCCGCTGCGATCGACGCCCTCAATGCTGCCCGCGACGTCACCAAGTCCGACACGCATGCCCAGGCTAAGCACTCCTGCGACAAGGTCCTCCCGGCCATGCTCAAGGTGCGTGCCGCCGCTGATGCACTCGAAGAGATCGTCGCCGACGAATACTGGCCGTTGCCGTCCTACCAGGAGCTCCTGTTCCTCCGCTAAGCCGCCGCGCTTAGTGCGCACAAGGGCCGAACCTCCGGGTTCGGCCCTTTTTGTTGTCTGCTTGCTTGGTGCCTAGCCCGCCAAGCAAAAAGGCCCGACGTCGAGACGTCGGGCCTTTGGAGCGGGTGCTAAGGACGAGCCTTAGGCGTTATCCCACTTCTTGCGGAGGTAGCTGTTGAAGTTCTTAACCTTCGTCTTGCGACGACGGCGCTCGCAGGGCTTTTCATAGCCGCGCTTCGCACGGGCGTCCTTGATGACGCCTTCGCGGTCGATCTTCTTCTTGAGGCGGCGGAGAGCCTTGTCGATGGTCTCGCCCTTGCGGATCTTGATTTCTACAGACATGTTGGCAGTTGGAGGGTCGAGGCAACAGGCGGGTAGGGGGTTCGTCAACCCATAAACCAGCTTTTAAATCACCGCATAAACCGTGAATAACTCGCCTCGAAACGGGGTAGTAGACGCTTGCGGGAGGGGGTAGGCGGGGCAATCGTTCGGGACAACCCCTCGATGTACCTCAAGGAAATCGTCGCCAACGGATTTAAAAGCTTCGCCGACCGGACTCGTATCGAGCTCCGTCCCGGCGTCACAGCTGTCGTTGGCCCTAATGGCTGCGGTAAGTCCAACATCGTCGACGCGATCCGTTGGGTGCTCGGCGAGCAGAGTGCCAAGTCGCTCCGCGGCACGAGCATGCAGGACGTCATCTTTTCGGGGACGGACCGTCGCAAGCCCCTCCCGCAATGCGAGGTCGAGCTAATCTTTGCGGACTGTGAAAAGGAACTGGGCACGGCCTTTGCCGAGGTCTCGGTCATGCGCCGCATTTATCGCGAAGGCACCAGCGACTATTTCCTGAACGGGAAGCCCGCCCGCCTGAAGGATATCCAGCGCCTCTTCATGGATACCGGCATTGGCCGCATGTCCTATTCGTTCATGGTGCAGGGCCAGATCGACCAAATCCTCTCCGCAAACCCTGCCGAGCGTCGCTACCTCTTTGAAGAAGCTGCCGGTATCACCCGCTATAAGTCCCAACGCAAGGAAGCGCTGAATAAGTTGGCCGGCGTCGACACCAACCTGGCCCGCGTGACGGATGTCATCGGCGAAGTCGGCCGTCAAATCGCGACATTGCGTCGCCAAGCTGCGAAGGCCTTGCGCTATCGCCGTCTCCGCCACCGCTTCACGCACCTCGACCTCGCTTGGCAGTCTAAGCAGTTCTTGGACCGGAAGACGCAGATCGAACGCTTGGACCTCGATGCGACCGCCTGCCGCACCGAAGTCGCTACCTTGTCTAATGACTTGCGTGCCCGCGAGGCGGCCTTGGCTTCCACGCGTAGTTTGCGCCTTGAACTAGCCGAACGCGTGCAACAGTCGCAGCAGGCTCTCTTTGACCTGCGCACCACGCGCGAAAATGCGGAAGCCGCGGCGCGGACGGCGGACTTACGTGCCGATGACCTCTCGGCTCGTCTCCTCGAAATCCGCCGTGAAGCCGCTGAAGCCGAACAGGCGATTATCGAATTCAATACTCGTTTACAGGGCACATCCGACGTCAAGTCGGCCGCCGCTGGCGACGTCACCGCCGCCGATGCCACCTTCCGCGAGAAAACCGCTGAGGTCGACCAGTCTTTGCGCCAGTTGCTGGATGCGGAGAATCGCCTTCGCCGCGCCCGCCAGGATATTCTCATCGCTGAAGGCGAGATGACCCGCGCCCGGGCCGACGTGACCAATCTAGAAGTCGATCTTCGTGGCTACCAGCAGCGTCATGTCGACCTTTCGGCCTCATTGACTCAGGCTAAGGCTGAGCGCGATGGCCTCGAACGACGGGCACAGGAAAGCGCCGCCGTCGTCACCACGCGGCATGCAGAATTACAGATGGCACGGGCCAATGAACAGGCTGGGGCTGATAAGGCCAAGGCCCTCCTTGGTGATTTCCGGGCGTTGCAACAAACGATTTCCGAACAAGATCGCCAAGTCGCTAAGCTTTCCGCGCAACTCGGTCTACTCGAGCAGATGCAGGCGCGCCTCGAAGGTTTCTCCGATGCCGCCAAGGCCGTCCTGCGGGGCGAGTTCGCTGAGAGTATGCCCGCGGGCAAAGCCGCCGCCTTGGCGGACCTTGTCACGGTGACCGACGCTTCGCTCACTGGCCCCTTGGAGAGTATCTTAGGGGCAGCCTCTGAGGCCGTGGCGCTTGAGAGCGCAGAATTTCTACCGGGTATCGTCGCAAAGCTCGGCGAACGTCAGCTCGGCCGCGCGGTTTTCCAAGTCGAAGCCCCGCCAGCTTCCCAATCTGGCTCGGCCGCTCCGGCCTGGTTGCGCGCCGCCAGCACCGCGGTCGCCCCGAAGGCTCCGGCCCATGCCCGCTTAGTCGCCAATCTCTTCGATGGTTGTTACGTCTGTGATAGCCTTGGTGACTTCTTAGGCTGGTGGCGCGCGAATCCTGGATTCGAGTTCTTCCTCGTGGCGACGACCGAGGGTGACCTGGTGGACCGCCGCGGTTTAGTCTTCGCTGGCCGCCCGCGCAAAGCCGCTTCCGGTGCTGGCTCCAGTGTCTTCTCGCGTGAGAGCGAAATCCGCACCGTCCGCGCCAAATTAGAGAGCGAGAACGACAAGCTTACCACGCTCAATGAGCAGGCCTTGGGGTTGCAGGCTTCGATCGACGCCAATGAAGTTGAGGTGGCCAATCTTCGCGCTGCGACCCAGCTCGCCGCGCAAGAACTTTCCGTCTCGCAGGCCGACGAGCGTTCAGCCCGGTCGACCTTGGTCACCGCGGATGAGCGTATCAGCCGCGAGCAGCGCCAACTGAACGAAATCGAGGCTTCCAAAACCGAGGCCTTATTGCGTCGCGACCGCGCGCAGGAAACCCTGACAACTAAGGACACGCAGGTGGCGACCCTTCGGCAGGCCATCACTGATGGCGAAAAAGAGGTTGAAGTCCGCCGGGCCGAAGCCGACTTGCGCCGTAATTCCCTGGGCGATGTTCGCCTCTCATTGGCTGAGCAGCGTCAGCGCCTTGAGCTGGTCGGTCGCGAAGTCTCCGATCTGGAGTCCCGTCGAACTGAAGCCTCGCATCGCTTGGCGGCTCGCCGTCAGGAGGCCCAAAGCAACGAACGTTTAATCGCTGACCTAAAGGTACAAAGCGTCACCGCCCGCGAGACCTCGGTCCGTTTGGCCGCGGAAATCGAGGTGGCGGCGGACGCCTTGGCAGCGTTGCGCGATGAGCTAGCCCAGAAGGACGGATTCTTAGAAAGCGAAGATAAAGTCCTCACCGTGGACCGCGATCGCTTGCGCGAGATGGACGCCCGCCTCAAGTCGCTGGAAGTGACCCTCGCGGAGCAGACCTCCCAGTGCAGCTTCATCGTGGAAAAAGTGCTGGCTGATCATCAATTGGACGTCGCCACGGTGGATTGGCGCACGCAACTTTGGCTATCCGAGGGCGAGCCCGAAGGTGCCGCCGGTTTTGGCGACCTCGAAGAGTCCGAAGAGGAGGGCAGTCGCCCTTCTCGTGCCACCATTGTTCGGCGCGGTGAGCCCACCGAGGAAGACCTCGCTGCCTTGACGATGACGGACTGGCCGCCGCTGGTCCGTGAAATTGCTGAGCTCCGTGAACGCATGGCTGGCATGGGCTCCATTAACCTAGTCGCCGTCGAGGAATATTCCTCACTACGCGATCGCCATGACTTCTTAACGAAGCAGAGCGATGACCTTTGGAAGGCTAAGGAAGAGCTTACCAAGGCCATCGATGAACTCAATCAGACCTCGCTCAAGCTTTTCACTGATACCTTTGAGCAGGTCCGGAAGAACTTTAAGTTCACCTTCGAACGGTTGTTCGTGGGTGGGTCGGCTGACTTGACCATGGTCCAGGCTGAAGATCCCTTGGAAAGTGGCATTGAAATCATCGCCCAGCCTCCGGGCACTAAGCTTCGGGGCATCTCCCTCCTTTCTGGTGGTCAGCGTACCATGACCGCCGTGGCCTTGCTTTTCGCTATCTACATGGTGAAACCCTCGCCCTTGTGCGTGCTCGACGAGCTCGATGCCCCCCTCGACGACGCCAACGTCGGCCGTTTCACGGACATCATCCGCGAGTTCACCCGTTTCTCTCAGTTTGTCGTCATCACCCACAATAAGCGGACGGTTTCGGCGGCGGACTCCATCTTCGGGGCGACGATGCAGGAAAAGGGCGTGACCCGACTCTTCTCCATGCGTTTCAATAAGGACCGCGATGAGGCGGAGCCCACCTCTCCCGGGTCTGGCTTCACGATGGCCCGCTGAGGTCGCTTGCCTTGGCTCAGTCGCCTCCTAAACTTTGGAGGTATGAGACGTATTCTTGCCGTGCTTTGCCTTGCGCCGGCCCTGCTGCTGGCCGCTGTTTCCTTCCAGGTTGACGGAAAGGATATTAACCGGGCGCAGCCGGGTGCCGGCACCGCTGATATGTTGGCCCGGGTGATGCCTGCCGTCGTCAGTATCCGGACCGCCGCCACCATCCCGCCCGATTACTTGCGTCGCCTCAAGACCCGGATCACGCCGGACGACCTAAAGTCGAATACCAAGACCGACCCCAAGACGGGCGAAGTCCAGATGTTCGTCGGCCTCGGTTCAGGCACGATTATCAATTCCGACGGCTACATCATCTCCAATCGCCACGTGGTCATGATGCCCGACAACACGGTCGCGAAGCTGGCTTACATCACCCTTTCAGATCGCCGCGAGTTTAAGGCCCGCGTCCTTGCGGTGGACGACAAGACGGATATCGCCATCCTCAAGGTCGAGGAGCGCAACCTCCCCTTTGCTCGTTTCGCCGATAGTGATAAGGCTCGCGTGGGTGACCCAGTGTACGCCATCGGCAATCCATTAGGCGTCGGCATGTCCGTCTCCTCGGGAATCGTTTCCGCCTTGGGACGATCTGGTTTAGGCCTGAACTATGAGGATTTCATCCAGACCGACGCCGCCATCAACCATGGCAACTCTGGCGGCCCGTTGGTGGATTTTGAAGGCCGTATCGTCGGTATGAACACCATGATTCGCACCGATGGGCGGGGCGAAGGTAATATTGGCATCGGTTTTTCAATCCCTTCCAACCTAATGCTGAGCATCGCCACGGACCTAGCGAACTCGGGCAAAGTTATCCGCGGCTTCGTTGGCCTTTTCGGCGAAGACCTACCCGTGGAAGAATCGGCGAAGCTCACGATGTCTCGGAACGGAGCTGTCCGTATTACGGATGTGACGGTGGATTCCCCTGCTGCCCGCGGTGGCCTGCGGAAAGATGACGTCATCGTGGGGGTCAATAATAAGCCCTTTGAAAACTGGAACGAACTCCGCCTCACCATCGCCAAGCGGCGTCCGGGCGATATCATCTTGATGTCGATTATCCGGAAAGGGCAGGGCTCACTGGTGCGTATCTCCGTCGCTGAGCGACCCGCTGGAAGCTAGACGATGGGCTTACTCAGCACCGTCCGTAATGTCGCGGGTGGCCGTCTCCCCCCGGCCACGCGATTTGCCGTGCTTTGTGGCTTCGGGGTCTTCGTCGTCGGGCTTCTGGTCTTTAAGCCGGTCGCCGGTGGCGCGCCAGTAGCCCAGCCCTTGACCTCTGGTACGGTCTTACTTCCTCCAGGGAATGCCTTGGCCGAGACCCAGGCGCTACTGGATCCCTCCTCCGCCTATTTGCCTGCTGGGTCCGCTAAATCCCCCTTGGTCGTGGTGGACGACGTCCAGGCCGAAGATTCCCCCCTGCCGGGCTTTGACCCCATCTTGCGCTTCACCCCCGGCAAGCCAGTCGATTTGACGCTCGAGTCTGAAAAGCCGGTGGCTGCCGCGCCGTATGCGGCTATTCCGCTAAACCAGTGGGAACCCTTCCGCACCTTGGGTAGTGCCAATTTGACTCAAGGCTCTATCCCCCCTCGAAGCCTTTACTACAGCGTTTCTGACCTTGGCGGGACAAGAAAGTCTATTTGGAATGGTAAAATAGGTAATATTATCATTAAAACAGACAATAATGGGGCTAAAATCGACAAAGACGCCCCACTCTTGTCAACTTTAGAGCTTATTATCGGTATTGACTCCATGGGTTTGCAGGCCCCGGCCCAGATTGTGCGATCTTCGGGCAATCCCGGGGTAGATGCGGCCGTCGTATCTTGGTCGACCCAGCTCCCATGGGCTAAGCGCCTCCCTCCGGGGTCCTATCGGTTAACCGTGGGCCCCTAACGGGGGGTAAAGCACCCTGTAAAAGGGTTGCAAAAATCCGCTTGACGATGGGTTGGGCGATGGTCATTCAAACCCTCCCTTCACGTTCCCAATCAACGTCGACGGTTCGCCCCTGTAGCTCAGTTGGTAGAGCGCGTCCTTGGTAAGGACGAGGTCGCTGGTTCAAATCCAGTCGGGGGCTCCACCACTTCCACACCAGAACAATAGCAAAACAACCTCCTCCCACACAAAACCATGGCCAAAGAGAAGTTCAATCGTACCAAGCCTCACGTGAATGTCGGCACCATCGGTCACATCGACCATGGCAAGTCCACCACGACCGCGGCCATCGTCGCCGTTCAGGCCCGCAAGGGTCTGGCTGAAAATAAGTCCTACGCCGAAATCACCAAGGGTGGTACCGTCCGTGACGCCACCAAGACCGTGACCATCGCTGCCTCGCACGTTGAGTACGAGTCCGTTAACCGTCACTACGCGCACGTCGACTGCCCGGGCCACGCTGACTTCGTTAAGAACATGATCACTGGTGCTGCCCAGATGGATGGCGCCATCCTCGTCGTCTCCGCTGCTGACGGCGTGATGCCCCAGACCAAGGAGCACATCCTCCTCGCCCGCCAGGTCGGCGTGCCGAAGATTGTCGTCTGGCTCAACAAGGTCGACCTCTCCGAGCCAGACCTCATCGAGCTCGTTGAAATGGAAGTCCGCGACCTCCTCAATAAGTACCAGTACGACGGCGACAACGCTAAGATCGTCCGTGGTTCCGCCACCGCTGCTCTCGACGCTAAGCCCGAAGGCGAGCAGGCCATCCAGAACCTCCTGGACGCTCTCGACAGCGAAATCGCTGAGCCTAAGCGCGAAACCGACAAGCCCTTCATGATGTCCATCGAAGACGTCTTCTCCATCACTGGTCGCGGCACCGTCGCTACTGGCCGTATCGAGCGTGGCGTCGTCAAGGTGGGCGAAGAAATCGAAATCGTCGGTGTGCGCGACACCATCAAGACCACCGTCACCGGTGTCGAAATGTTCCGTAAGGAGCTCGATCAGGGTCAAGCTGGCGACAACGTCGGCCTCCTCCTCCGCGGTGTCGAAAAGAGCCAAGTTGAGCGTGGCCAAGTGCTCGCCAAGACTGGCAGCATCAAGCCGCACACTCAGGGTAAGGCCCAGATCTACGTCCTCAAGCAGGACGAAGGTGGCCGCCACACCTCCTTCACGAATAACTATCGCCCGCAGTTCTTCTTCGGTACCTGCGACGTCACCGGCACCGTCATCCTCCCAGAGGGTGTCGAAATGGTGATGCCTGGCGATAACGTCACGATCACGGTCGACCTCCAGAAGCCAGTTGCGATGGAAAAGGGACAGCGCTTCGCCCTCCGCGAAGGTGGTAAGACCATCGGCGCCGGCCAGATTCTTGAAATCATCAAGTAATCAACCGCCGGAAGGCCTGACTATGGTGCCGTGGTTCCCTAAAAAGGAGCCCGGCATTTGTCACTTTCTAACAACCAGCACAGGACGGTAGCTCAATTGGCAGAGTAGCGGTCTCCAAAACCGTTGGTTGGGGGTTCAACTCCCCCCCGTCCTGCCACCTTCCACTTTAAAACTCCTTCAACCACAACCATGTTCGGCCGCCTCCGCACTTTCTGGAACGAGACTCTCTCTGAGGTCTTCGTTAAGGCAACATGGCCGTCGCCGAAGGAGCTGGTGGATTCCACCCTCGTGGTGATTGCGGCGGTCGCCCTCCTAGGCGCCATCGTTTTTTTCTGCGATTTCTCCCTCTCTAATTTAGTACAGTTCGCGACCCAACTGGTCCGCTAAGCCCCCATGTCGAACACCCCTTCCGATTTCCGCTGGTATACGCTCCAGACTCTTTCGAACAACGAGAGCAAGGTGAAGCGCACCCTCGACCGCACCATCAAGGAAGAGGAAATGGGTGACTTCGTTGCCGAGATTTTGATGCCCGTGAAGACGGTCAAAGATTTCCGCAACGGCAAGAAGCGCGAGAGTGAGATGAAGCTGTACCCTTCGTACCTCTTCGTCCGCGCCCGTCTCTTCGATGACGAAGGCGGCCTGCTCGAAGGTCCCTGGAATTTTCTGAAGAAGACCGATGGGGCTATTGGCCTCATTGGCGGCATGAAGCCGGTGCCTCTCCGCCAGGAAGAAATCAATACGATCATTCAGCAGATGGCGGATGCCGCCGACAAGGTCGTCCCCAAGATCAGCTTCCACGTGGGCGAGCGCGTCAAGATCACCGACGGCCCTTTCGCCAACCTTTCAGGCAACATCGATACGATCGACGCCGACCGCGGTCGGCTGCAGGTTTCGGTGGATATCTTCGGTCGCTTGGCGCCCGTCGAGCTCGAGTTCTGGCAGGTCGAACGCGATGACCGCGAATAATTCCTTTTTCAACTAAACCTACTCATTCTACACAACCATGGCTAAGAAAGTCGTCGGCGAAATCAGGCTCCAGCTCCCCGCAGGTGCCGCTAACCCTGCTCCTCCTGTCGGCCCCGCTCTGGGTGCCAAGGGCGTCAATATCATGGCGTTCTGTAAGGAGTTCAATGCGAAGACCAAGGACCAGGCAGGCATGATCCTCCCGGTCATCATCTCCGTCTACCAGGACAAGTCCTTCACGTTCATCCTCAAGTCCCCGCCCGCTTCTATTCTCCTGAAGAAGGCTGCGAAGATTGAGAGCGGTGCCGCTGTCCCGAACCGCGATAAGGTCGGCAAGGTCACCCAGAAGCAGCTCCTCGAAATCGTTGAGCTCAAGAAGAAGGACCTCAACGCCATCAACCCCGAGAACGCCGCCCGCATGATTGCTGGCACCGCCCGCTCGATGGGCATCGAAGTCATCGGTTAATTTTCACCCAACCCTAAACCCAACTACCCACTGCATCCCGCAGGAGACCAAAAGTCGCTATGAGCAAAAAACCCAGCAAGCGTTACCGCGCTGCCCAACAGGTCGCCGACCTGAAGGCCAAGTATGACGTCAACCAAGCCGCCGAGATCATCAAAAAGATGCCGGGCGCTAAGTTCGACGAAACCGTGGAAATTTCCGCCTTCTTGGGCGTTGATCCTAAGCAGTCGGACCAGATGGTCCGTGGCACCGTCTCCCTCCCGAATGGTTCGGGCAAGAAGATCAAGGTTCTCGCCTTTACTGAAAACGCCGCCGAAGCCCTCGCTGCTGGCGCTGACTATGCTGGCCTCGCCGACCTGATTGCTAAGGTCAACGGTGGCTTCCTCGACTTCGACGTGGCCATCTCGACCACCTCCGCCATGAAGGACGTCCGCCAGGTCGCCCGTGTCCTCGGTCCGAAGGGCCTCATGCCGAACCCTAAGTCCGGTACGGTCTCCGACGACATCCCTAAGACCATTAAGGAAGTCAAAGCCGGTCGCGTTGAGTTCAAGATGGATAAGACCGCCAATATCGTGGTCGTCGTTGGTAAGAAGTCTTTCACGGTTCAGCAGCTCTCCGAGAACGCCGCCGTGGCCCTCGCCGCCCTCGTCAAAGCCCAGCCTGCTGGCTTCGCCGGCGGTCGCTTCATCAAGTCCCTCACCCTCAGCGCCTCGATGAGCCCCGGCGTGAACATCGACCTCAAGCCTTACTCGGCTGCTGTCGTCGCCTAATCACCCCATCCTCACCGAAAGCACACGAACATGCGCGCTGAAAAACAATTCCTCGTCGACGAAGTGGCCGCCCAGCTGGCTACCTCGAACTACCTCCTCATCGCTAACTTCACCGGCGTCACCGTTGAAGACGCGACCAAGGTGCGTACCCAGCTCCGTGAACACGGCGCCGAGTACCACGTCGTTAAGAACAGCATCCTGAGCATCGCCGCCAAGCAGGCGAACCTCCCTGACTTCTCGCAGCAGCTCGTGGGCCATACGGCCCTCGTGACCGGCGGCAAGAACCCGACGGGCGTCGCCAAGGTCCTCGTCACTTTCTTCAAGGACTTCTCCAAGCTTGAAGTGAAGGCTGGCGTCCTCGACTCCAAGATCCTCACCAAGGCAGAAGTCGAAGTGCTCTCCAAGCTTCCTTCCCTCGACGGCATCCGTGCCCAGCTCCTTTCGCTCCTCTCGACCCCGGCTTCCTCGCTCGTCCGCCTCCTGGACGCGAAGCGCCAGAAGGACGAGACGGCCGCCTAAAACCCTTTCCCCGCAAAGGCTGGTCCATGTGGATCAGCGCGCGCGGGGGGAAATCCAAACCCAAAACCAACACACATCCAAAGAATACCGGTTAGGGGCCTCGTGCTCTCAATTGTCCTCTTCGTAGGACGCTAACCGTTCAAGGAACCCAGTACCATGAGCAACATCACTAAAGAACAAGTCATCGAGTTTTTGAGCGCCCAGAGCGTCCTCGATATCGCCGGCCTCGTTAAGGAACTCGAAACCAAGTGGGGCGTTTCCGCCGCCGCTCCTGTCGCCGTCGCCGTCGCTGGTGCCGCCGCCGCCGCCCCTGCCGAAGAAAAGACCACCTTCGATATCATCCTCAAGGCCAAGGGTGCTACCCCGATCAACGTCATTAAGGAAGTCCGCGCCATCACTGGCCTGGGCCTCAAGGAAGCTAAGGACCTCGTTGATGGTGCTCCGAAGCCCGTCAAGGAAGGCGTCTCCAAGGACGAAGCCAAGGACATCGAGGCCAAGCTCAAGGCCGCCGGTGCCGAAGTCGAAGTCAAGTAACCTTAACTACGCGCGCTAGCGCGTTTTCCAAGCGGGGAGGGGAGTGACCCTCCAGGGCCACCCCCTCTCCCTCTTGTTTTCCCCCGGCCGCCTGAACCGTCCCCTTCAGGCAAACACTACACCAGCCACTCTCGAGAATCCTCCACGTCATGTCGCAAGCTCGCAATAACTTCGGTAAACTCAGTGAAGTCATTCCTCCGCCCAACCTCATCGAGAACCAAATCTTCTCGTTCAATGACTTTCTGCAGTTAGAGACGAACGCCCCCGCCCGCAATAACCTCGGTCTCGAGGCGGTCTTCCGCGAAGCCTTCCCCGTCGAGAGCAACAACGGCAACTTCCGTCTCGAGTACCTCGAGTACGCTTTGGTTCTCCCTAAGTCCACTGAGCTCGAGTGTATCCGCGAAGGCACGACTTTCGCGATCTCCGTGATGCTCAAACTCCGCCTCCGCGAAAAGGGTGCCTTCAAGGACGAGGAAATCCTCATGGGCGAAGTCCCCATGATCACCGATCGTGGCTCCTTTATCGTCAACGGCGCCGAGCGCGTCGTGGTCTCCCAGCTGCACCGCAGCCCGGGCATCTGCTTCGAAGAGTCGGCCCACACGAGCGGCAAGACGCTCCATGCTTTCCGCATCATCCCTGACCGTGGTACCTGGATCGAAGTCCAGTTCGACCAGAACGACCTCCTCTGGGTCTACCTCGACCGCCGTCGTCGCCGTCGAAAGTTCCTTGTCACCACCTTGCTGCGTGCGTTCGGTTACAAGGACGACAAGGACATCCTTGGTCTCTTCTATAAGTCCCGCGACCTGACCGCTAAGGCGGCCCTCGATCTCGAGCCCGAAGAACTCGCCCACCTCGTTTACGCGGACCCGATTGTTGACGTTGAGACGGGTAAGGTCGTTGCCAAGCAGTACGACAAGCTTTCCCGCGAAACGCTTAAGGAGATCCATAAGCAACTGCCGAAGCAGAAGTTTGGCGTGTTCGACACGAGCTTCGACGAAGGTGCTGTCATCCTCTCCCTCCGTAAGGACATCGGTGCCGTCCGTAACGAAGAGGAAGCCCTCAAGGAAATCTTCCGCAAACTTCGCCCGGGTGAACCCGTCAACGTCAAGAGCGCCCGCGCGCACATGCAGCGCCTCTTCCAGGATGCGCTCCGTTACGACCTAGGTCGTGTTGGTCGTTACAAACTTAACCAGAAGCTGGGCCTCGATGTCTCCCTTGATACCCGCACGATTACCCCTGAGGATATCGTGGAAGCCACCAAGCTCCTCTGCCGCCAGCGTTCGTCCGAAGCCAAGAGCGACGACATCGATCACCTCGGCAGCCGCCGCGTTCGTAATGTCGGCGAACTCCTTGCTAACCAGTGCCGCGCCGGCCTGAAGAACGTCATCAAGACCATTAAGGCCCGCATTAATGAGTACGACCAGAGCGTCGACTCCATCACCCCGCAGAAGCTGGTTAACCCGAAGCCCTTCGGTAACTCGATTCGCGAATTCTTTGCCCGTAGCCAGCTGTCCCAGTTGATGGACCAAATCAACCCGCTCGCCGAGCTGACGCACAAGCGTCGTCTGTCGGCCCTCGGGCCTGGTGGTCTTAACCGCGACCGTGCCGGCTTCGAAGTCCGCGACGTCCATCCTTCGCACTACGGCCGCATCTGCCCAATCGAGACCCCCGAAGGTCCGAACATCGGCCTAATCAACTCTCTCTCGACCTACTCCCGCATTAACGAGTTCGGCTTTATCGAAGCTCCGTACCGTAAGGTCGTACGCGGTAAGGTTACCGATAAGGTCGAGTTCATGACAGCCGACCAAGAAGAAAAGTTCAAGGTCGCCCAGGCTAATTCTGAACTCGACGAGTCTAGCCGCCTCAAGGGCAAGGTCACCGTCCGTTCGCGCGACGATATTCTCGAAGTCGACCCAGAAGATGTCGACTATATGGACGTCTCCCCGCAGCAGGTCGTCTCGGTCGCTGCCGCCCTCATTCCCTTCCTGGAGCATGACGACGCGAATCGCGCACTCATGGGTTCTAACATGCAGCGCCAAGGCGTGCCGCTCGTTATCACCGAAGCTCCTTATGTCGGTACGGGTCTCGAACGCCGCGTGGCCATCGACTCCAAGACCGTCGTCGTCTCCGAAGGCCCCGGCATCGTAGCCGCCGCCGACGCCCGTCGCATCATCGTGACGAAGGATGGCGAAGTGCCTGCCAACTCCCTTGAGAATAAGAAGTTCAAGAGCGAGCCAGCCAAGGGCGTCTACGTCTACGACCTCCGAAAGTTCCTAAAGACCAATTCCTCGACCTGCTTCAACCAGCGTCCGCTGGTTCGTCGTGGCGACAAGGTGAAGGCAGGCGACATCATCGCTGATGGCGCTGCGACCGATAAGGGCGAGCTCGCCCTCGGACGCAATGTGCTCGTCGGCTTCATGCCTTGGAATGGTTACAACTTCGAAGACGCGATCCTCCTCTCCGAGCGTATGCTTAAGGATGACGTGTTCACCTCGATTCACATCGAAGAGTTTGAAGTCACCGCCCGCGATACCAAGCTTGGGCCAGAACAGATCACGCGTGATATTCCAAACCTCGGTGAAGAAGCGCTCCGCAATCTGAACCGTGACGGCGTCATTCGCATCGGTGCCGAGGTCAAGCCGGACGATATCCTCGTCGGCAAGATCACCCCGAAGTCCGAAGGCGACCTCGCTCCCGAAGAAAAGCTCCTCCGTGCCATCTTCGGCGAAAAAGCCCGCGACGTGAAGGACACCTCCCTCCGCGTGCCTTCCGGTATCTCTGGCATCATCATGGACGTGAAGGTCTCATCGCGTACCGATAAGGATGACGGCCGCCTCTCCCCGAACGACCAGCGTCGTGCCCTCAAGAAGGTTAACGAAGAGTATCGCACCGCCGATTCCCGCCTCCGCGAGGAAATGACGGAGTCCCTCTCGAACATCCTCCTCGGCGAAAAGATCCCGCTGGACGTCAAGAATTCCGAAACCGGCGAAGCCATCATCCCGGCCAACCGCAAGATCACCAAGACGCTGCTCCGTCGCTTGGCCTCCGTCTCTCGCACCATCGAGATGAACGACTCGCCAGTGAAGCAGAAGATTCGCCAGATTGTCGACGGCTACCATCGCCGCTTCGACGAACTCGAGCAAGAGCGCGCCCGTAAGGTTGAAGCCATCGAACAGGGTATCGACGAGGGCGGCGCCATCAAGAACGTTAAGGTCTATATCGCCACCAAGCGTAAGATTCAGGTCGGTGACAAGATGGCTGGTCGACACGGTAATAAGGGTGTCGTTGCCCGTATTGTTCCGGTCGAAGACATGCCGTTCCTCGCGGACGGCACCCCGGTCGACATCTGCCTTAACCCGCTCGGCGTTCCTTCGCGTATGAATGTCGGCCAGGTTCTGGAGACTCACCTCGGCTGGGCTTGTTCCAAGCTCGGCCTCAAGGTCGCCACCCCGATCTTCGACGGTATCCCTGAGCAGAAGATTCGCGAATACCTCAAGCAGGCGGGCCTGCCCGAAACTGGTAAGGCCATGCTGACCAACGGTCACAATGGTGAAGCTTTCGACCAAGACGTCGTCGTCGGCTACATCTACATGATGAAGCTGAACCACTTGGTCGCTGACAAGATTCACGCCCGCGCCACCGGTCCTTACAGCCTCATCACCCAGCAGCCGCTCGGCGGTAAGGCCCAGTACGGCGGCCAGCGCTTCGGCGAAATGGAAGTTTGGGCGCTCGAAGCTTATGGGGCTGCCTACACGCTCCAGGAACTCCTTACGGTCAAGTCCGACGACGTCGCCGGACGCACCAAGATCTACGAACAGCTCGTCAAGGGCGACAACACCCTCGTCAGCGGTACCCCGCAGTCCTTCAACGTTCTGATGAAGGAAATGCAGGCCCTCTGCTTGGATGTCCGCCTCGGCTCCACCACCTCGCCTGAACGCAGCTAATCCGCCCCGCGAACCACGACTAAATCCTTACAGACATGATTCATCCGGAGCACACCCCCGAGTTCACGCCCAACGAAGCCAAGGAACAGTCCTTCGACTTCGTGTCCATCTCGATTGCCTCACCTGAGGAAATCGTTGCTTGGACCGGCGAACAGTTCCTCGACGAAGTCGACGAACACGGCAATCGCAAGGTCAAGGGCCTCAAGGAAGTTAAGAGCCCTGAGACCATCAACTACCGTTCCTTCAAGCCCGAGCCCAACGGCCTCTTCTGTCAGCGCATCTTCGGTCCCGTGCGCGACTACGAGTGCTACTGCGGTAAGTACAAGAAGGTAAAATATAAGGACGTCGTTTGCGATAAGTGTGGCGTCGAAGTCACTGTTTCCCGCGTTCGTCGCGAACGCATGGGCTATATCCGGATGGCTATTCCGGTGTCCCACATCTGGTTCCTGAAGAGCATGCCCAGCCGTCTGTCGCTGATGCTCGATATGACCACCCGCCAGCTCGAGCAGGTCATCTACTACCAGAAGTATCTGGTCGTTGACCCCGGCCAGACCGGCATGCTGGAAAAGGAACTCCTCGACGAGGAAAGCTACCGCCGTGCCGTCGAACAGCATGGCCCGGACGCTTTCAAGGCTCGCATGGGGGCTGAAGCCCTCCAGCAACTCCTGAAAAAGATGGATCTCGCCTCGACCGTGGAACAGCTCCGCGATCAGCTCCGCTCCACTCGCTCTAAGCAGATCAAGAAGAAGGTCGCCCGCCGCATGAAGATTATCCAGGGCTTCCTGGCTTCTGGGAAGCGCCCCGAGCACATGATCCTGACGATTCTCCCGGTGATCCCGCCGGACCTCCGTCCGCTCGTGCCCCTCGAAGGTGGTCGCTTTGCGACCTCCGACTTGAACGACCTCTACCGTCGCGTCATCAATCGTAACAACCGCCTCAAGCAACTCATCCAGATGAAGACGCCCGACGTCATCATCCATAATGAAATGCGTATGCTCCAGGAAGCGGTGGACGCTCTCCTCGACAACGGTCGTCACGGCAAGCCAGTCAAGGATCGCGATCGTCAGCTCAAGTCCATCAGCGACATGCTGAAGGGTAAGCACGGCCGCTTCCGTCAGAACTTACTCGGTAAGCGCGTCGACTACTCGGGTCGTTCGGTCATCGTCATCGGTCCAGAGCTTAAGCTCAACCAGTGCGGCCTCCCGAAGAAGATGGCCCTCGTTCTCTTTGAGCCGTTTATCATCCGTCGCCTGAAGGACCTTGGCCTCGCCCACACCGTGCGCGGCGCTCGTAAGCACATCGAGCAGAAGAAGCCCGAAGTTTGGGATATCTTGGAAGAAGTCACCCGTGGCCACCCAGTCTTCCTGAACCGCGCCCCGACGCTCCACCGTCTCTCGATTCAGGCTTTCGAGCCTGTCCTCATCGAAGGTGACGCTATCCGTCTGCACCCGCTCGTCTGTACCGCTTACAATGCGGACTTCGACGGTGACCAAATGGCCGTCCACGTCCCGCTTTCCCTCGAAGCCATCATGGAGTGTAAGCTCCTGATGATGTCTACGAATAACATCTTCTCGCCCTCGAGCGGTAAGCCAATTCTCACGCCGTCGCAGGACATCGTGCTCGGTGCATACTACCTCACCCTTGAGCCCGCGAATAAGCCCGCTGCCGCGACCCACCTCCCGGTGATTGGTTCCGTGGACGAGGCTAATTACGCTGAAGCCGAAGGTGCTCTGCACTTCCATGACTGGGTGCGCTACGCTAACCCTGACTTCGGTCGCGACACTGTCCATGGTGACAAGACCTCGCGCACGATCGTGACGACGCTCGGTCGCATCATCTTCAATACCATCTGGCCAATCGAACTCGGCTTCTTCAACGAGACCGTGAAGAAGGGCCAGCTGGGTGACCTCATCTTAAAGACGTACAAGTCGGTGGGCCGCGAGGCCTCCATCCCGGTCTTGGACGCCCTTAAGGACACGGGCTTCCGCATTGCGACCCGCGCCGGCATCTCGATCGGCGTGAGCGACATGATTTACCCGAAGGAGAAGGACGATGTCGTCAAGCAGGCGACCGCGAAGGTTCGCGAGTTCCAGCGCCAGAACGAAGCCGGTACGATTACTAACGACGAACGTCGTAACAAGGTCGTGGATACCTGGTCTGGTGCGACGAACACCATCGCCCAGTCGGTCTACAACACCCTCTCCGAATCTGCGAAGGTAGCTGGCGTCCGGAAGGGCGACCCGCGTAACTCCCACCGCATGATCATCAACCCGGTGTACGCCATGATGGATTCCGGCGCCCGTGGTAATAAGGCCCAGGTTAAGCAGCTTTGCGGCGCTCGCGGCCTCATGGCCAAGCCTTCCGGCGAAATTATCGAACGCCCGATTTTGTCTTCGTTCCGCGAAGGCCTCTCGGTTCTCGAGTACTTCATCTCGACGCACGGTGCCCGTAAGGGTCTGTCCGACACCGCGCTGAAGACCGCTGACGCTGGTTACATGACGCGTAAGCTTTGCGACGTAGCCATGGATGTGATCGTTACCGACGACCATAACCTGACCTCTGGCACCGAAGTCATCACGCTCGGTGATGCCGCTATCGGCCGCCACCTCTCGATTGAGGTCTCCAATCCTTCCGGCGCAGCGAAGCCGCTCGCCAAGGCGGAA
>CAIYAN010000178.1 GCA_903924185.1 uncultured Opitutia bacterium
CAAAGTGGGTTCGTGCTTCGCCCCCTCGCGCTCTGCTTCTTTGCCCTCGTGGCCGCCGCGGCCGAGCCAGCGGTGGAACGGCTGTTTGTCTTAGGCGATTGGGGCTGGGCCGACCCAGACCTTGAGCGTCAGTACTCGTTAGTCCGGCAAAACGCGGACCTGCAGCGCGCCGTGGCGAAAGCGATGGCCGTGCAGGCCGCGAAGGAGCCGATTTCAGCGGTCGTGACGACGGGCGATAACTTCTATCCGAGTGGCGTGAAGTCGGTCACGGACCCGCGCTGGGCGACGTCTTTTGAGCAGGTCTACGCCGCGCCAGCGCTGCAGGTGCCGTGGATTGCTTCGCTCGGTAATCACGACGACGACCACGAAAACTCGGCGCAGGCTCAAATCGATTACACTATAAAGTCCAAAGGCCGCTGGATCATGCCAGCCCGCTACTACGCCCACCATCTTCCCGTCCAAGATGTGCGCGTGATCGTACTCGATGCCTGCTCGCTGAGCCCGCTGTGGAATCGACGTTATTTTAGTGCCGAGGCCGAGCGGGAGACTGCAGCCCAATGGGCATGGGTCGAAACTGAACTAGCCAAGCCCGCCCGTTGGAAGGTCGTCGTGGGCCACCTGCCGATTCGTAGCCAGGGTATCCATTCCACCGAGCCCGAATACATCCGTCGACTCGTGCCTTTGCTTGAGAAGCACCACGTGCAGCTTTACCTGAACGGGCATAACCACCACGCCGAACTCGTGAAGGAAAAGGGCGTGGCTTACGTGACTTGCGGTAATGGCTCCGACCTTTACCCGATTGGTTCCGGCCAGGGGTCCGAGTTCATTGGCGCCTATGCGGGCTTCACGGCCTTAGACTTTGGACGTGAGGAACTGGTGATCCGCTTCTTTGACGCCGAGGGCAAGGTGCGGCATCGGGCCGTCCAGCCCCGCTGAGGCCCTGCGTTGACCTGCCCGAGATTGTGGCTACACCCAATCCCGTGACTCCTTACCTGCAGCAGCGTCGCCCTGAGCTCCTCACGGCCTACCGCGATGGGCTCCTCCAGGATATCATTCCTTTCTGGCTCAAGCATGGCATGGACCGCACCAACGGCGGCATCTACACGGCGCTCGGCCGGCACGGTGAACTCCTTGATTCGGATAAGTCGGTGTGGTTTCAGGGTCGCGCGGCTTGGACGTTCGCAAATCTCTATAACACGGTCGAGCCGCGCCCGGAATGGCTCGAGGCGGCTTTGTCCTGCGGCAACTTCCTGTACGACCGTTGTCCGGATCTAACCGGTAAGCTCCACTTTACCGTGACGGCCGAGGGCGATCCGCTCCGCATGCGCCGTTACGTCTTCAGCGAGTGCTTCGCGGCCATCGCCTACGGGGCCCTCTTTCACGCCACCGGCCAAGCTCAGTGGAAGGAGCGGGCGATCGCGGCCTTTGACCTCTTCCTGAAGTTTAATCGCGAGCCAGGCCACATCGCCCCGAAGACCTCGCCAGAGTCGCGTCCGATGAAAGGTCTGTCGCCGCTGATGATGACCTTGGTGACGGCGCAAGATATGCGGGCCGACCTCGGCGATGTCTTTGTGCGCGGTAAGACGCTGACGCAGTGGGCGGCCGAGGCGATTGCCGAGATCCGTGCGGATTTCGTGAAGCCGGATCTTAAGGCGGTCATGGAGGTGGTGGGGCCCAATGGTGAAATCTATGATCACTTTGACGGCCGACTCCTGAACCCTGGCCACTCCATC
>CAIYAN010000179.1 GCA_903924185.1 uncultured Opitutia bacterium
GGCCAGGTTCACAGCTTCGGCCGGGACTTTCGGCAACACGCGCGGGGTCTTTGAAATCGGCTCGAGGTTATCAATCTTCATCGGCTTCGGGGTGCCGAGGGCCACGGACTTCGGTAGGACGAGCGGTAGGGTCTTCTCCTCGGCGACGAGCGCGAGGGGTAAAACCATTAGAGCAAGGGCGAGGGTCTTTAGGGACATACGATTAAGACAAGTGATTATGCGTAAAGTTTCAAGCCCGCGGGGCATCTAGGGTCTTTACCCGGCGATGCTTAAGCGGGAAACGGAGCGTGACAGTGGTCCCGATATTCGGGGTGCTCTGAATATCCACGGTGCCGCCATGGGCCCGGAGGATTCGTAGCAAAATCAACATGCCCAACCCACCGCCCGAGGCCTTGGTGGTGTAATAGGCATCAAAGACGCGGGTGAGCTTATCGGCCGGGATGCCGACGCCCGTATCTTTCACCGAAAGGACGACCCACTCGTCGTCGGCTTCGAGGTGGATAAAAATCTCGCCACCCCGGTCCATGGCTTCAAGGGCGTTCTTCATGACGTTGAAGAGGGCCTGCTTGACCTGATTACGGTCCGCCATGATCAGCGGGATGTCATTGGCGACGTCGACGGCAACGCGTATGCCCAACTGGCCACACTGGTCTTTCAAAAGGTTCATGGTCTCCGCAACGACCGTGACGAGGTCGGCATCCACCAAGTCCGGCGGGGCATGCCGCACGGCGCCTAGGAAGTCGCGAACGATGCCATCGAGGCGCGTGATTTCCAAACGGCAGACTTGCGCGGCGTTACGCACTTTCTCCGCTGCCGGGCTGTCCCCCAATTTCTCCGCTTCGCGCTGCAGAAGCTGCAGGTGAATACCAATCGCGTTCAGGGGATTGCCGACTTCATGCGCGACACCCGCGGCGAGGGCGACGATGGAGTCAATGCGCTCGCTTTCAACGCGGTCCTCAGTCTGCACGCGCTCAGCAGTGATGTCGCTCAAGACGGCAACGCGGCGGGCACGGTCCGCATCTTGCGAACCACCCACGCGGGCGAGGTGTAGGCGCAAGACGCGGGACTCGGGATAACGGACTTCGACCTCACGGGTCAGGGCTTCAACCGCGACGGGCATGTCCAAGGCTTTGGCGATATCCGGCGAAACGCGGCGTAATTCGGAACCATTGACGGCTTCTTCGCTGACGCCCAAGAGGCGCACGGCCGCGGTATTGGCATACTCGATCGCGCTGTCGTGCGAGAGCACAATGACGCCTTCACGGAGGGTGTCCAAGACGGTCTCCATGAGGTCGCGCTCGCGCTCGAGGCGGCGAGCGAGAATCGCCAGGTTCTGCGCATCGAGGTCATCAATGCGGCCTAAGACGCGGTCCAATGGGCTGAAGCGACGGCGAGCCATGGTCAGCGGGTCGGCGCAGCGAGGCGCGCAATGAGGGCGGCAATGAGTTGCTCAGCGACGACGGCCTTGGTCGCCGGACCGAGCGCCTGCCGGAAGCCATCGCGACCTAGCAGAATCAGGCGGTTCAGTTCGTTGCCGAAAGCGCCATCGGGCCCGGCCACGGAATTCGCGGCAACGAGGTCGATGCCTTTGCGGTCCAATTTAGCGAGGGCGTTGGCTTCAACGTTCTCCGTCTCGGCCGCGAAACCAACCAGTAGCTGATCTGGCCGACGACGCTGGGCTAAGGTGGCTAGGATATCGGGCACCGGCTCGAACTCGACCGTCAGGCCAGTGCCGTCCTTCTTGAGCTTCTGCGGATGCATGACCTTGGGGCGCCAATCGCTGACGGCCGCGGTCATAATAAGTACGTCGCAGGGGCCGAAGAGGGCATCCGTCTGACGGAGCATCTCGTCCGCGGTGACGACCGGATAGAGCATCACGCCTGCTGGCTCCGGCAAGGCCACCGGACCCGAAACCAGGTCCACCGTCCAACCCGCGGCCTTCGCCGCCGCCGCGATGGCAAAGCCCATCTTCCCCGTGGAGGGGTTGCTAACGAACCGAACCGGGTCGAAGAACTCTCGGGTCGGTCCAGCGGTGATGAGACAACGGATAGCCAAGGGCGTAAAGGGGTGGTGGCTACCTTGACCAAACCCCCCGCTGAAAACAAGGGGGAAGCGGATTACAGAGTCCGGA
>CAIYAN010000180.1 GCA_903924185.1 uncultured Opitutia bacterium
GCTTGGGCGGCTTCGAGCACCTGATAAGGGTGCACCATGAAATCCTTCCGGATGCAAGGGCGGGGGACGGAGAGCTTGGCTTGATCCTGAACCACCGCAACGAGGTCCTGTAATTGGCCCTTGAAGTAGGTGGATTCGGTCAGAACAGACAGACACTCCGCCCCCGCCTCAGCGTATAGGCGAGCTTGGGCGACCGCGTCGACTTCTGCACGAATCATCCCGACACTGGGCGAAGCCCGCTTGACCTCAGCGATGACCGTGAGCCGACCAGGGACATGTAGGGACTGCCGGAAGCCAGGCAAACTGGAACGACCAGCGAAAGCCGCTAGTTCAGCCTCCGTGACGGGGCGAGCGAACGGGGCGATTTCCCGGCGCTTGGCGTCCATGATTTCCGTCAGTTTGTCCACCCACACAACGGAAACGAGACCGAGCCGTCTGGCAATCGTTTTGACTCTCCCGCCAGAAGCCTCTCCATCGGGGCATGCCCGGCATTGACCTCCTTCTCGCGACCACCGCCCAGCTCCGTGCCCCCGATGGTTGCCCATGGGATCGCGAGCAGACGCACCAGACGATTTGTGACTGCTTGGTCGAGGAAGTCTGCGAACTCCTGCAGGCCATCGATCGGCACGACGATGCCAACCTCCGCGAGGAACTCGGCGACCTCTTGTTTCACGTCGTACTCCATGCCCAAATGGCGTCTGAAGTGGGTAAGTTTAATTTCGACGATGTCGCTCGCGAGGTAAACGAGAAGATGGTTCGCCGTCACCCCCACGTCTTTGGCGATGGTGTCAAACTGGGCGACTCGGCGGCGGTTGTGAAACAGTGGGAGCAGATTAAACTCAAGGAGAAGGGCGCAAAGAAGCCGACCCTCTTCAAGGAGCTGCCACCGACCCTCAATCCAGTGCTGACCGCCCGCGAGGTCTGGAAGCAGGTGCAGAAGAAAGCGCTCGAAACTGGTTTAACGGTAAACCGTCCAGCGGTCGCCGCCGCCGCCCAAGGTCTCTCCGAAGCCGCCGCAGGTCAGAAACTTTTTGAACTCATCGCTGCGTGTCGCGACGCCGGCATTGATCCAGATTCAGCATTACGTAGGCATACCGCTGCGGTGGTGGCGACGGCAGAAAAACACGCCGCCGCGCAGGGGTAAAATGAAGCCATCCGACCAACCCATCTCCGTGCATGTGGCTGGCCGCCTGGTGCAGGTTTGGCCAAAACCTTCCAATCGCGCCCGGCGGGTCCGACTCTCCGTGAAGCCAGGCCCGCGGGTCGAACTAACTTATCCCACGAACACTTCGCAGGCTTCGGCTTTGGCCTTTTTAAAGGACAATCTCCTTTGGTTGGAGCAGGTGTTCACCAAAGCGCGGGTAGTACAGCCCTCGCTCTTGGCCCATTTGGAGAAGTTTCCTTGGGCTACCTTAGACGAGCGGATGATGGAGGTCAGCCTTGCGACGGGCCCCCGAGCTCGGTTGGTCATAGCGAAGGAGGTCGATGCGGTCCAACTCTTCCTGCCCGAAGCAGGCCGGGAGGAGGCGGCCGTACGCGTCCTGCGTCGCCTGGCCGAAACTGGCCTGACCCAAGCAGTCGAACGCCTTGCCCGGCGCGTCGGCGTCAACGTGGATGGTGTCAGCGTCCGCGACCAAACCACGCGCTGGGGGTCCTGCTCCCAGCAGGGGTCACTTTCGTTGAATTGGCGCCTCGTTCTCTTACCGCCGGTAGTCCACGATCACGTCATCTTCCACGAGCTAGCGCATCGCAAACACATGGACCATTCTGATCGCTTCTGGAATCAGCTCGCCGCTTGGGATCCTGACTGGAAGAAACACGACCGTGAATTGACCAAGCGCTGGAACATTATTATGGATCTGGGACGCGCATGAGAAAAGAAGTCGGCCAGTCACCAGACGAAGTCTTCGACCTCGTCGACGAAAACGATCGCGTCATTGGCTCACTCCCGCGCAGTGAGATTCACCGCCAACAACTCCGGCACCGCGCCATTCATATTTTTTGGCTCAGGGGTGACGGGCAACTTTGCCTGCAACGCCGATCCTACGCCAAGGATAACTGTCCCGGGCTGATTAGCACCTCCTGTGCTGGCCATGTCGACAGCGGGGAGAACTACCCCATGGCGGCCGTTCGGGAGCTACACGAAGAAATTGGGCTGCGGGTTCCCCTCGAGGCTTTAATAGAAATCGATTACGCCCCCTGTCATGCGAACCTCGGCCACGAATTCGTCCGCTCCTACCTGCTTCGAGGCGAGTTTACCCCGCAGTTAGGCCGTGCCGAGGTGGATTCACTCTTGTGGCGCCAGCCCGAGGAGTTGGATGCCTGGATGCGACGCTTTCCCGAGGCCTTTGCGTTACCCCTAAGGCACCTTTACCAGCGTCCAGCGGTGAGGCGGGCTTTAGGGTTGGCGTAAGTGTTTGAAATGCTTTCGGGAAACTGCGTCAATCACAGGGTGACTGCTCTAGCCCAAGACCTACCTGAGACCCCCGTAGAGGTGGCGTGGTACCATTGGCTCTGGGTTTGGTTCGCCGCGTTAGTCTTGCGACTCTGGTTGGCCACCTTGCGCGTCCATGCCAACGTCCCACGCATCGAGGATAAGGATGGCCCTTTCGTCTTATTACTTTGGCATGACCGGCTTTTCACTTCTTCGCTGATCGCGAATCGCTTCTTAGATCGCCCAGTCACTGCGCTCATCAGCACGAGTAAGGATGGCGGGTGGTTGGTCGCCTTCTTTAAGCACATGGGCATTAAGGCCGTGCGCGGCTCTTCCAGTAAGCGCGGGGCCGCCGCGTTGATGTCTTTGACCCGAGCGGTGCGGGGAGGGGACCACGCCGGCGTGACGCCCGATGGCCCCAAAGGTCCGCGCCGCGAGTTCAAGGCTGGGGCCGTCTCCTTGGCGAAGCTCACGGGCCGTCCTTTCCTCATCATGGGGATGAACTTTCGGTCGGCTTGGACATTACGCAGTTGGGATCAGTTCGCTTTGCCTAAGCCATTCTCACGCGTGGACGTTACCTTTGAGGTTATTCCATGCCCCGCACGTGAGAGCGATGAGCCAGCCTTGGCGGCGCACCTCGAGGCCAGGCTGAACGAACTCTCGGGAGCCTAAGCGCGCACCAAGAGCTTCTCGGCATACTTGGCGAGTAGGTCCGACTCGAGGTTGACGCGTTGACCAGCCTGGCGGGACGCCAGATTAGTCACGGACAACGTATGGGGGATAATCCAAATCCGAAACCCGGTGGGAAGAACGTCAGCCACAGTCAGAGACATGCCGTCGACGGCCACACAGCCTTTCTTCACCACGTAACGAAGAACATCCATCGGAGCGTTAATATCTAAGCGCCAGTCAGCGCCATCGGCTCCGAAAAAGTCGACCGAACCACAGGCGTCGATATGACCCGTCACGAAGTGGCCGCCCATGCGGTCGGTCGGGCGCAGGCTGGGTTCGAGATTAACCAGCGAGCCCACTTTCAGGTCACCGAGATTAGTCAGCCGGAGGGTCTCAGCGAGGAGATCAAAAGTGGCGACATTTCCCTGGACGGAGGTCGCGGTCAGGCAGCACCCATTGACAGCGATGGAGGCGCCGAGTTCGGTGGCGGCCAGCAGGGGAGACTCGAGCGCTAAACGGGTGGCACCCGAGGCCTGCAGCTCGAGGGAATAAACCTTACCGGTTGCCTGTACTAAGCCTGTAAACATACCAATA
>CAIYAN010000181.1 GCA_903924185.1 uncultured Opitutia bacterium
ACAGGCTTACCACCCTGCCCGGCGGCTGCGGCAGCTTGTTCGACGGGTTTGCCACCTTGGCCGGCGGCTTGGGCGGCTTGCTCGACAGGCTTACCACCCTGCCCAGCGGCTGCGGCGGCTTGTTCAACGGGCTTACCACCTTGGCCGCCTTGGCCTGCGGCCGTCGCTTGCTGCTCAACGGGTTTACCGCCCTGGCCGGCGGCCTGGGCGGCTTGTTCGACGGGTTTGCCACCTTGGCCGGCGGCTTGAGCGGCCTGTTCGACAGGCTTACCACCCTGGCCGGCAGCCGTGGCTGCCTGTTCCACCGGCTTGCCATCTTGCCCCATCGCCTTGGCGGGTTGCTCAACGGCTTGACCATTCTGTGGCGCCGCCTTGACGGGCTGAGCGATGGGCTGGGCCTGCTGCGGCACCGACTGGGCAGATTTGGCCTGCGTGGGATCGACGGGCTTTACGCGGGGCGCGCCACGCTGCTCGACGCCCTTGATGCCTTCGACTTTCGCGGGGGCGGCCTCCTGAGCAGAAGCGGCGGCACAAAGGAAACTAGTGGCGAGGAGCAATCGGTTCATTGGGAGAGGTGGGTGCGGACGGATTTTTGGAATTCTTTTTCGACGCGTTGTTCATATTCCGCCAACGCAGTCTCGTCTTGGTGTTCGGCGAGGTAACGAAAGATTTGGCGAGTCCGCTCTGCAAACGGGCGCCACTCGTCCTCGGTCGCACCGCTGGAGCGCAAGAGCGAGGTCGCATAATAGAAAGCCTTGCCTTGCGTCTCGCGGATGGCCCGGGTCGTCGGGGCGTCCTCCCCACTCGCGGCGGCTGATTCAGAGAGTAACTGCGTCAGGTCCGTCAAGGTGCCGGCGACATCCAGCATTTCTAGACGAGCCTTCGCCTTAGCCAAGCGAACCTGATGACGCGCGCGCGGATGGTCATTGGGCGGTAGCTGGGCGGCGACTTTATCATACTCGCCTAAGATTAAATCCCAATCGGGCTCCTTCGCCTGCTCCAACTCACGGATATGGACGAGCCGTTCGCGGGCGAGCTCACGGGCCAGTTCTGCCTGCCCATAGTTAAAATGGTAAGTCAGCACGGCCACCGGACAGAGCAGCCACAGCAACACGAAATACTTTCTCATCGGCTCACGCCCTCCAAGGCATCTTGCGCCCGCCAATCAGTGCCGAAATACTGCAACACTACCGGCACAAAGGTTAAGAATAGCGACCCCAGGAGCATGGCGAGCATCGCCCACTGCTCAAGATCGAGGCCGGACTTAGGTAAGGGCGACTTCACCACGAGGTCACCGAGCGCTTCCGTAGAAAGGTGCTTCTCGTTGATATCGTAATAGGTGCCGCCCAATGACCGTGCGATAGTGTTCAGCGATTCTGGATCCTGCCGTGATTGGTGGCCATCAATGAAGAGACCTTTATTGGGATTCCCGACTCCCAGTACTAGCACTTGCTTGACGGACTTCGGCAGCGCCGCAATGGGCTGGAGCGGGATGGTGTCTCCGTCGCTATAGATTAAGAGTCGAGCGGAGCCCTCCGGCAGGTCAGCCACTTCCTTTAAGGCATGATTGATCGCCGTACCGAGGTCGGTCTTGCCCCCGCGCATGAGTAACTGCACGGGCAAGCCGTTGAAAACATTACGCACCAACTCAGGGTCGCGCGCCTCCATCACCACCGCACGGGCATCGGTATAAAAGCCGACCACGCCGTAACGCAAGTCTCCGCCGACGCGCAT
>CAIYAN010000182.1 GCA_903924185.1 uncultured Opitutia bacterium
CCAGGCAGGTATCGTCGGACTTCCCAACGTCGGCAAGTCCACCCTTTTCAACGCATTGACCCGCTCCCGCAAGGCGGAGGCGGCCAATTACCCGTTCTGCACGATTGAGCCGAATGTCGGCGTCGTGCTCGTCCCCGATGAACGCATGCAGAAACTGCAGGCCATTGCTGGCACCAAAGTCGTCATCCCGGCCACGATCGACATCGTCGACATCGCTGGCCTCGTCGCCGGCGCCTCTAAGGGCGAAGGTAAGGGCAACGACTTCCTTTCCAATATCCGCGAGTGTGATGCCATCATTCACGTCGTCCGCTGCTTCGACAACGATGACATCGTGCACAGCATGGGCAAGGTTGACCCGATCCGCGATATCGGTGTGATCGAAACCGAACTCATCCTCGCTGACATTCAGTCGGCTGAACAGCAACTGGACCGCAACCAGAAGAAGGTGCGCAGTCAGGACAAGGACGCCATCGCGGCCGTCGAGCTCCTCTCCCGCCTCGTCAAGCACCTCAACGAAAACGAGCCGGCCTCGACGATGGAAGTCTCGGACGATGAGCGTAATCGCCTCAAGGCTTTTAACCTGCTCTCCTCGAAGAAGGTTCTCTTTGCTTGTAATGTCGCCGAGGCCGATCTCGCCGACCCTTCGAAGAACCCGCATGTCGCCAATGTCGCCGCCCTCATCGGCAAACGCCACGGATGCGAACATGTCGTGATTTGCGCCCAGGTCGAAGCCGAGCTTTGCGACCTCTCACCCGCCGAAGCCACCGAGTTCCTGCAGTCTCTCGGTGTCACCGACTCCGGCGTCTCCTCGCTCATCCGCGGCGCCTATCACCTCCTCGGCCTGGCCACCTACTTTACCGCTGGCGAAAAAGAAGTCCGCGCGTGGACCTTCCGCAGCGGCATGACCGCCCCCCAGTGTGCCGCGGTCATCCATACCGACTTCGAGAAGGGCTTTGTGAAGGCCGAAATCGTCTCCTACGAGGATCTGGTGAAGAACGGCTCCGTCGCCGCCGCACGCGATGCTGGCCGCTACCGTCTCGAAGGAAAAGCTTACCTCTTTAAGGACGGCGACGTGGCGCTCTTCCGCTTTACGGACTAAGGGCTAAATGCCCCTAAATAACGGTCGGACTAATCAAAAGGACGCCTAAAAAGCGTCCTTTCGCTTTGCTATCCCTAAGAGCCCTCGCAACCATAAGCCTTAGTCCCTGTCTCAACCCGATGCGTCCCGCCTTACTGCTCCTGTCAATCGGCCTAGTGACCCTTGGTTTTGTCGGAGCTGAGGCCGCTGACGCCCGCCCCAACATTGTCCTAGTGATTGGCGAAGACATGGGTCCCGATACGGGGGCCTATGGCAGCAAGGACGCGATCACGCCCAACATGGACCGTCTGGCCAAGGAAGGTGCCCTCTTTACCCGGGCCTTCACCCACTGTGCCGTCTGTGCCCCCTCCCGGAGCGGGATGGTTACCGGGATCTACCCTTTGACCTGGGGTGGCCAGAACATGCGCTCCAAGGTAATCAACCCGCCAGCCCTGTTCACCGAAAAGCTCCGGGCAGCTGGCTACTTCGTGATGTGGCCGGGCAAGACTGACTTCCAAGGCATCTCCGAAAAGAAGCTGGCCGACTCTCGTGAGCTCTTCGTCAACTACGGGAATAAGCCAGAGCTCAAGACGACCCCGCCCAAGCAACCGTTCTTCGCCTACATCAACGACACGGTCAGCCACGAGAGCCAAGTCCGCGCCAACGATGCCGCCCACGCCCGGAACACCAGTGCCCTCAAGCCTACCGATCGCCGCGACCCCGCGAAGATTGAACTCCCCCCTTTCTACCCTGACACCCCTGAGGTTCGCCGCGAAGTCGCGCATTACCACGAGCTCGTCACGGCCGTCGATTATACGCTAGGCCGAGTTCTCGCTTGGTTGAAGGAGAACAACCTTGAAGAGAACACCATCGTCATCCTCACGGGCGACCATGGTCGTGGTATGCCGCGCTACAAGCGCTCCCCGAAGGACACCGGCACGCGCGTCCCGCTCATCGTGCGCTGGCCTGGCAAAATTCCTGCGGGCAGCATCCGTGAAGACTTCGCCAGTTGGATCGACTTCGCCCCGACCGCGCTCACCTTGGCGGGCGTGCCGGTGCCGAAAGAATATGACGGCCACTGCTTCCTGCCAACGGCCGTGAATCCACCGAAGTATGTCTACTCCTTCCGCGACTTCATGGACGAAAGTTTCGACAAGGTTCGGTCGGTCCGCGACCCGCG
>CAIYAN010000183.1 GCA_903924185.1 uncultured Opitutia bacterium
AGCTCAACCTCGGCGCCGTCCGCGACCCGAACCTCGGCCTGCTCAAGCGACTCGGCTCCGACGCCGGTTGCGACACCATCGGTGACTTCCGCCAGGGGCCCGGCCTCATCCGCTGGTTCGGCATGCTCTCCGGTGAGAACGCCCTCGGTAAGACAATCCTCTACAATCTTAACCCCGCCGACACCGCCCTCTTCGCCTGCCTCCCCGGCTCGTTCCAGGACGGCGTCACGCCGGGCAAGATCCAGTACGGCTCGGGTTGGTGGTTCCTCGACCAGGAACGCGGCATGCGCGACCAGATGAACATGCTCTCCGACCTCGGCCTCCTCGGTCGCTTCATCGGCATGATCACCGATTCCCGCTCCTTCCTCTCGTATCCGCGCCACGAATACTTCCGTCGCATCCTGTGCGACCTCGTCGGCCAGGACGTCGAATCCGGCCGCATCCCAGACCGCGCGGAGTGGAACGAACGCCTCGTCGCCGACGTCTGCTACCGCAACGCCCGCCAGTACTTCGGCTTTAAGGCCTAAGCCACTGCTCATGGCTGGTTTGACTTCTGGGCCCCGCGGCCAAGAATAGTAAAGTCTTTATGCTTTTGGGCTTCATCCAGATATTCTTTCTTTGCCTACTCTGGGGCCTTGGCCTCCAAGGCCCTGCTCCCAAAGGAGCAAGCGGCTTTGGGACAGATGAACTGGTCGATAAACGCAAACTAACGGTCTTTGAACGCTCGCTCAAGGTAACTTGCACGGGACTATTCATCCTCTCCACGCTCGCGAATTTCACCTCGCCATTTGATTTCCTCTTCGAAACTGAATCCTACTGGTGTGCCCTGCCCTCGGCCGCCTGGATTCTGTTCATGCTATTCCGGCGCTCCGTGCCGATGGACGCCGAGGCCATCGGCACCGGGCTATGGACCTTTGCGCCGTTCGTTTCCGTTGGTCTTTGGCTTGTCATCGGCTTCCTCCAGCTCGATCTGATTCCTTACCACTCGCTCCTCTGGCAAGCCGGCGGCGTCGGTGCGATGATTGCCTATGGCCTCACCCGAGATATCTCGCGAGAGATGAATCCACCCGCCTAAGGGGCCTTTTCTCTCTTAAAGTCCCTTAAAGAGGCTGAGTTGGACTTGCCAACGACCCGAGCGCGTATCAAATAAAACCATGCGCCTCCTGACCCTCCTCGCCGCCCTCCTCGTGATTCCGGCCTTTGCCGCCGACAAGAAGGAGAAGACCTATGACCTCCGTGATTTCGCCTGGGGCAAGGCCATCAGCGGTCCTTCGGCCACCATGGGCAAGCTAACGGGCAAGGCCGTCGTACTCGAAGGTTGGGGCGTTCAGTGCCCGCCGTGCATCGCCAGCCTGCCGCACATGCAGGAAATTTCTGAAAAGTATAAGGACACCCTCGTCGTGATTGGTGCCGAGTGCCAAGGCCACACCGCCAAGGAAATCGCCGTCGTCACCAAGAAGGCCGGCGTGCAGTACGCCATCGTCTCCGGCATCACCAAGACGCCGATTGAGTTCTCTGGTATCCCCAAGGTCTTCGTCTTCGACAACAAGGGTAAGCTCGTCTTCGACGGCAACCCCGCCGACGCCGGCTTCATGGAAGCCGTCAAGAAAGTTGCCGAGAAGGCTGACGCCAAGGCCGCCCCTGCGACCACGCCTGCCCCTGGCACTAAGCCAGCCGCCGCGAAGTCGGTCTAAGCGATGTCAGCTCTCTCCGACCGTCTGGTCGAGAACCTCAGCGACGGGGTCGGCTTTTGGGAGCTTAAAGGACGCCTGACCTATAACGGCGTGCTCGGGCTCGTCTGCGGCTACCACGCCATCCGCGGTGATTCCTTGCTACTGCGCTGGAGCGACACAGGCAACCTGACTGCCTTCCTCAGCTTCGTCATTGTGGCGAACGTGGTCTACTGCGCCGCCTACGTCCCCGACCAAGCCATCCAGTTGACGCCCTACCGCGAGGGTTGGAAACGCTGGCGGTGGCTACTCCTGGCGTTCGGCACTTTTTTCGCTAGCCTACTTGCGCACGCGGCGCTGGCGGGCTTCAAGTCCCCTTAAGGCCGCCTAGGTGCGGTCGGTCCGGTAGACGCGCTGCACGCGCTGCGTGAGCGTGCACAAGGCTTCCCAGGGAATGCAGTCCGACCACGCACAGAACTCAGCGACCGTGATGCGGTCCGTGCCCTGCGCCCCGAGGATGGTAGCCATGTCACCGACGGCGGCTTCCGGGACGTCCGTGACGTCGACGACGGTTTGGTCCATGGTCACACGTCCGAGAATCGGGCAACGCTGCCCACGGACCAGAAAGACTCCACGGTTGCTCGCCGCGGTCGGCACGCCGTCCCCGTAACCGACAGCCACGATGGCGACGCGTGAATCGCGGGCTAAAGTCTTGGTGCGATTATAACTGACCGCAGTACCCTTCGGGAGGTCCTTGACCAACACGATGCGGGCATGGAAGGACAAGACCGGATCAGGCTTCAGGCTGGCCAAGAACGACCCCGCCGACGGTGGGAGGCCATACTGCATCAAGCCAATGCGGACAGCGTTGAATGGCGAGGCTGCGGAGAAGCTTTCCAAGCCGGCGCTGTTATCCGCATGGATGAGTAACTGGGCGCGGACTTCGGCGGGAATCGACTCGAGCAAGTCCAAGAAGATCCGCCGCTGCTGCGACGTATAAGCCGTATCGGCATCGGCGTCGGAAAAGTGCGTATAGACACCGCGCCACTCCAAGCCCGGGCTGGCCAGCACCTGCGCAAACACTTCGCGGGCGCACTCATGCCAGACACCGGCCCGGCCCATGCCCGTGTCGACCTTGACGTGCACACGGACTTTACGGCCCTGAGACGAACCCCACGCGGCGAAGGCCTTGGCCTCTTCGAGTGAATTGATGGTCAGGTCGAAACCGTTCTCGGCCGCTCGGGCTACTTCATCGGGCAAGGTTGGACTGAGCAGTAACGTATCCCCTTCGTGGCCAACCTCACGGAGGCGAATCGCTTCGGCGACATTGGCGACCGCAAAGGCATCCACGCCAGCCTGCAGTAAGCGACGGGCCACCTCGGGCATGCCATGTCCGTACGCATCGGCCTTCACCACCGCGACGTAACGTACGTGCCGCGGCAAGGCCTGCTTGATGCGGCCGACATTGCGGTCGATGGCGGGCAGGTCGATCTCGACCCAAGCGCGAGACTGGGAAAACGGGGTGCTCATGGCGTGCCGCGATGGCGTTCGCCCGACCACGTTGCAAAATCGGCGGCCGCATTCAAGGCCTCAGGCTTAGGCTCGAGTCGGAGCACCCCCGCGTGGCCGAAGACCTTCGGTAAGTCAGGCCAGACTTCGGGTACCACTTGGGCCACGGGTAAGACCTGCGGGGCTTGGACCGCCGTGGTCAGGATGCGTCCCGCCAAGGCCGTCACCTGCTCAACCTCGCATTCACGAGCCGGACTCGGCAAGCCAGCAGCATCGACAGAAACCACGTGCCAGCGCTTGAGTCGGGATTCGGAGATGACACTGAAAGCACTGGCTTCGCCACGCAAGCGCACGGCGGCAGCGAGCGCGACCAGCGGCTCCCAGACCCAGACCTCGCACGGCTGTAGCACCGCCCACGTGCGCACGGCCATCGCCGTGACCCGGATGCCGAGCATCGAACCTGGACCCACGCAGACCGCGAAGGAACGCAGGTCCGCAAATTTCAAACCAGCGGATGCCAAGGCTTTTTCCGCGCAAGCGAAGGTCGCCTCTAAGGCCCCTTCGTCAGAATGCGCCTCAGCGATCCAGCGACCGCCTTGCAGCACGCCGACGCGTACGCCGTGACGGGCGGAGCCATCGAGCACGAGGCACGGTTCGGCGGGTGCCATGGTGATTAGCCTGGCGGCCAGCTCAGGGCGCGGCCACCGAGTAAGTGCACGTGGAGGTGCGGAACGGATTCACCACCGTCGGGACCATTGTTGATTACGATACGGAATCCCTTAGCGAGGTTGAGCTGACGGCTCAGCTGGGCGGCCACGAGTAGCAGATGTCCCAGGGTAGCCTGGTCTTCCGCGGTGGCCTCGCCCACGCGGGCAATCGGCTGACGTGGCACGACGAGCACATGCGTCGGTGCCTGCGGAGAGATATCGTGGAAAGCCACGCACACGGCGTCCTCGTGAATCAGCTTCGCGGGAATCTCGCGGTCAGCGATTTTCTGGAACAGCGTCTTCGGGGTGCTCATAAGAGTGATTATAGCACGACTACCGTCAGGC
>CAIYAN010000184.1 GCA_903924185.1 uncultured Opitutia bacterium
GACCGGCTTCTTCCGGCCCGAGGACTTCGATGCCCTTCCCGAAGGCCGCCGCGAACTCGCGCAAGACGCGGAGCTCCAAGTCAGAATGGGCCAAGGTCAACGACCCAGTGGCGTGAATCTCCACCCCCGCCTCGACGGCGAGTTCGTTCCAAATCTGCGCGCTCTGCCGAGCCCGCTCAAAGCGCGTCCCGGGCGGCTGGCCGACTGGCCAAACGAGGCCGAAATTACGAATAGTGGCACCGACGGTGCGATCCTCGCGGTCGACAACGAGGACACTCCGGCCGCGGATGGCGTGGCTCCGGGCTAAGGCCAGGCCGACAATACCGGCTCCGATGACAAGGACGTCGTAGGGTTGGCTCATAACTGAGTGTTGATGAAATTCTGTCCCCGGGCACCGCCGGCGGCGGTCCGGAGAATCTCAGCGGTCTCCGCTGCGGAGACACCGTAGGCGGTGAAACTACAATCCACGCCCACAACCTCCAGGAAGCTCCGCAACGCCCCGGACGGGTTGCTTTCTTGCGGGCCAAAGATTTCTGCTAAGACAGCATCGCGACCCGGCGAGATGCCTTGGGCCATCGACCAGACGAGCGGCAAAGTAAAGGAGCAGGCAATCCCATGCGGGACGCCGTGCCGCAGGGTCAATGGGTACGAGATGGCATGGGCCAATGCGGTCTTGGTATTCGAGAAGGCCAAGCCCGCCAAGAGACTGGCCCGCGACACTTCCGTGCGGAGTGCCAAGTTGCGCGGGTCCGCCAGGAGCCGTGGGAGCGACGCCATCATGGTGCAGGCGGCTTCGACGGCCAAGGCGTCGGAAATGGGGTTAGCGTTCCGATTCCAAATCGCCTCTAAGGAGTGCGACAAAGCGTCCAGCGCGCTTACCCGCGTCACGCTGTCCGGTAGCGTCAACGTCAGGGCGGGATCCACCAAAGCAACCTCCGACCACAAGGCTTCCGAGTGGAGCGAGAGCTTGGTCGGGGTGGCCGCTGTGCGGTCCCACAGGGTCGCCCAAGGGGTGACTTCGCTCCCCGTGCCCGCCGTGGTCGGAATGGAGATTAAGGGCAAGGCTTGCGCCGTCGGCGGGGTCTGCCCCGCCCGCAAGGCGGCCAAGGTTTCCGCAAACGCACCCGACGGCGGACGGCTCAAGAGAACCTTCGCAGAGTCGATGGTCGAGCCTCCGCCGATGGCCACGACGACGGTATCGGAATAGCGGGCCCAAAAATCCGCGTAATGCGCTTCCACCCAAGCGACCCCCGGGTTGGGTTCAATATCCGTGATGACGCCGCGGAGCTGCGCGCCCAGGAGGGACCGGACCGTCGGCAATAGGCCCGTTGCCTCCGCCTCGGGGAAGGTAATCACCACGGCGGGGCGGCCCCGCAGCACTTCGGGCAACAGCGCGAGCGAACCGACGCCAAAACGGACGTCGACGGGATTACGGTAGCGAAGGGTTGCGGAGGCCATTAGATTTGTCGGCGGCGCAAGATGGAAGAGGCCCAGTCAGTCAGGGAGACCAAGATGATAATTAAAATAAGCACCGCGCAAGTCTGCGCATACTGGAAACTACGGAGGAGTTCATATAAGACCACTCCGATGCCACCCGCCCCGACCATGCCGACGACCGAAGCGGACCGAATATTCGATTCGAGGCGATAAAGCGCGTAGGAAATCCACAGCGGCATGACTTGAGGGAGGACGCCGTAGATGATCTCTTCTAAAGCGTTGGCCCCGACGGCGCGGACGCCTTCCACCGGCCGCGGGTCAATGGCTTCAACCGATTCCGCGAAGAGCTTGCCCAACACACCAGTGGTGTGGACCCACAGCGCTAAGACACCGGCAAAGGGGCCCAGGCCAACCACCACGATGAAAAGCATGGCGAAGACCATCTCATTGATTGCCCGACAGGCGTCCAACCAGCGCCGCATCGGTAAACGTACCCACGCAGGGGCGATGTTTTCCGCACTCAGTAAGCCGCAAGGGATGGCACAGAGGACCGCCAGAATCGTCCCCCAGACAGCGATATGCACGGTGATGACCGTCTCCTCGAGGTAGACCCGCCAGTCACGGAAATCCGGTGGAAAAAATTCCTGCGCATATTTCCAAGCATTGCCGAGGCCACTGACCAAGGCCACCGGCCGGATATCCGCACCGCGCCAGGCCCAAACCAGAAAGAGCAGCAGGCCCGCCCAGAGGAATAACTCCAGGAGGCTGCGGCGCTCGGGCGGCTGGGTCGGCGCGGGCTGCACAGATTAGCGGGCGGCCGCTTCGAGCTCAGCCTGGCGACGATCCAAGGCCTCCAAGCGCGTGGCGCGTTCCGCTGGCGAGAGATCGGGGTCGGCCTTAACCTTAAATTTTTCTAAGGTGACGGAGGAAAGGCGAACGGAAATGAGCTGACGGTTATCCGAAGGACGGAAGCCCGAAATCTGCTGCAGGCGCGAGAGGATAGCCTTCTCGCGTTCATCCTTACCGTAAGTGAAAATAAAATCGCGAATTTTCTTCTTCGTGGCGTCGGGCAGGTCGCGACGCCAAACGATGGGGTCGGAGGGAATGGGCTTCGAGGTCCAGAGCACGCGGACCTGTGCATAAGTCTCCGGACTGGAGACCTTCATTTTCTCCAAGCCGACGCTGTAGTTTGTGGCGACGTCCACTTGCTTGTTCACCAC
>CAIYAN010000185.1 GCA_903924185.1 uncultured Opitutia bacterium
GAGTCGGCTGGAGCAACGCACGTTCTTCGGCCGAGCCCTTCACAAACTTCCAGAGCGTGGCCTTCAGCTCATCGAAACCTTCGCGGGAGTAGCAAGAAATAGGAGCGACGAGCACCGGCACCTTCTCGCGGAACATCGCGAGGTTAGCGGCCGCTTCGGGGAGATCCATCTTGTTGGCCACGACCAAGCGAGGCTTGCGCGCGAGGATCGGCGAATAGAGGGCGAGCTCGCGCTCGAGGATACGGAAGTCGTCCCAGGGCTTGCGGTTCTCGCTACCAGCCATGTCCAAGATGAACACGAGCAAGGTGCAGCGCTCGATGTGACGCAGGAACTGGTGGCCGAGGCCACGGTTCTCGTGCGCACCTTCAATGAGGCCAGGAATGTCGGCCATGAAGATACGGCCAAAGGTTTCCGGGTACTCGATCACGCCCACGTTGACGTGCAACGTCGTGAACGGATACGGCGCCATCTTCGGACGGGCCGCGGTGAAAGCATTAGTGAGCGTCGACTTCCCAGCATTCGGGTAGCCCACGAGGCCGATATCAGCAATCGTCTTAAGGACTAATCGATACGTGCCGAACTCACCCGGGTAGCCAGGGGTCGTGCGGCGAGGAGCTTGGTTGACCGAGCTTTTAAAGTTCATGTTACCCATGCCGCCATTACCACCGGCGAGGATCACCACGCGTTCATTGTGTTCGGTCAACTCGGCGAGCAAGCGGCCCGAAACATCATCGACTACCTGCGTGCCCGGCGGGACGCGGAGAATCAAATCTTCGCCATCCGGACCCGCGCACTGGCGACCCATACCAGGCGTGCCGTTGCGAGCGCTGCGGTGCGGCTGCCAGCGGTAGGCCTGGAGGTCGCCCTCGTTTCGGTCGCAAAGCAGGACCACGTCGCCACCCTTGCCGCCGTTACCGCCGTCGGGTCCGCCCTTCGGGATGAACTTCTCGCGACGGAAGCTAACGCACCCGTGGCCCCCGGCTCCGGACTTAAGGATGACTTTGGCTTCGTCGATGAACATGCCCCCAAAGTAGGGCCTCGTCGCCTCGCAGGGCGAGGAGGAAAGCGTCGGACTCGCCTAAACTCAGCGCTCCAGTCCGCGGGAACGGCGCAACCAGCGCTCCAGCGGGGCAAAGAAAACGAGGTCCGCCAGTAAGCCGACGAGCATGACGACCGCCATGACGCCCATGACTTGGTCCATGCGGAGTAGCTCACGACCGGCGTTGAGTAAGGAGCCCAGGCCAAAGCCTGTGACGATGACAACGAAGATTTCGGCGGCCATCAGCGAGCGCCAAGCGAAGGCCCAGCCTTGCTTCATCCCACTCAGGACGCCGGGTAAGGCGGCGGGGAAGATGACGCGCGACCAGAGGTGCCAGCCCTTGGAGCCCATCGTCTGGGCGGCACGGAGGTAGAGCGGCTGGACGTTTAGAACGGATTCCTGCACGGCGATCACCACGGCCCACACGGTGCCCATCACCACCACGAAGAGGACGGCTTCCTCGCGGATACCAAACCAAAGCAACGCCAGTGGCACCCAGCAGACCGAAGGCAAGGTCTGCAGACCCAAGGCGAGCACACCAAAGGTATCGCGCACCCAGCGGACGCGGGCGCAGAGGGCGCCCAGAGGGATCCCGATGGCGGCACCGATAGCGAAACCGATAATCAGGCGACGCATCGTCACCCAAGTGGCCGGTAGGAGTTCGCCTTTCTGGAGAGCGATGAGGTAATGGCCGGACTCAAAGGAGGCCTGATCGAAGAGAGCCCACCAGAACCATTGCAGGATGTGCGACGGGGCCGGTACGAGCACGTCGTTGACATGGCCGACGCGCACGAACCATTCCCAGCCGCCGAGAACGGCGAGGGCGATGAAGGTCGGGATGACGAAGCGCGGGAGTTTCATGGCCTTACTGCTTGTCCGCGGTGAGATGGGAAGAAAGCGCCGTGGTGACTTCCGCGGCGAGGTTCGCCAACGCCGGGTCGTTCATACGGCGCGGGCGCGGCAGGTTGACGTCGAAGACCTGTTGGACGCGGCCTGGGTTAGGCGAAAAGAGCACGACGCGGTCGCCGAGACAGAC
>CAIYAN010000186.1 GCA_903924185.1 uncultured Opitutia bacterium
CTCGTGCCCACCGCGCAGGGCTGGGCCGGCCACACCACGGATGGCCAAGGTTTCCTCGAAGCCCTCCGCGAGCACTCTGGTCACGGGATCTCGGGTCGTCCTGTCCGCCTGCTCGGTGCTGGTGGTGCGGCCCGCGCAGTCGCTGCTGCCTGCCTCGCCGCCGGTTGCAGTGAACTCCGCATCGTCAATCGCGATGCCACCAAGGCGGAGGCTCTCGCTACCGCCCTCGCCGACGCACGCGTCCGCGCAGGTGATAGCTCAAGCCTCCCCGCGGATGCGGTCATCGTCAACTGCACCACGCTCGGACTAAAACCCGGCGACACTTCACCCTTATCCGCCGAGCTACTCCGCCCGGGTCAGTTCGTGTTCGATACGACCTACGGTGCCCACCGCTCGCAACTCCTGCAGGATGCCGCCGCCCGCGAGGTTGACGGTTGCGATGGCCGCTCGATGCTCCGCTGGCAAGGAGCGCTCGCCTTCCGCCTCTGGACGGGCATCATGCCTCCTGCCGCCCCGATGCGCGCCGCCCTCGGCGAGCCCCCCGCAACCCCATGACTCTCGTCAACGTCCAAAACTTCATCGCTTTGCATCCCGCGGTCTCCGCGGTCTGTGCTGGGGCCGTGGGCGCCTGCATCGGAAGTTTCCTTAACGTCTGCATTCATCGCCTGCCCAAAGAAGAATCCGTAGTCACGCCCGCTTCCCGTTGCGCCTGCGGCCAACCGATTCCGTGGTGGTTAAACCTGCCGCTCTTCGGTTGGCTCGCCTTACGCGGCAAAGCCCGCTGCTGTGGGGCTTCGATTTCCATCCGCTACCCGATTATCGAGCTCCTCACGGCCGTCCTCTTCGCACTGGCCATCCTGACCTTGCCTCCGCTCAAGGCCGCCATCGCCGCCGTCTTCCTGCCGCTACTCATCGTCTTGGCTGGTTGCGACCTCGACGACATGATGGTCCCCGATGCCCCGAACCTAGCCCTCGTCGGCCTCGGCCTGCTTTTTTCCATTCTAGTCCCCTCCCTCCAGGGGGAAACCGGTAACTCACTGGAAGTCATCAACCGCCTCCAAGCGGCCGGCGACTCGCTGATCGGTATCGCCGTGGGGACGGCCCTCGTCTGGTGGATCCGGACGATTGGGAGTATCCTGATGGGCCAAGAAGCCATGGGCGAGGCCGACATTATCCTCTGCGCTGGGGTCGGAGCCTTCTGCGGTTGGCAAGGGGCGGTCTTCTGCCTCTTTGGGGGAGCGGTCATCGGGGTACTGCTCAAATTCCCGATGGTAATCGCGGTTTTCACCAAAAAAGAGACTGATAGCCACGTCCCGTTCGTTCCTAGCCTAGCGATTGCTGGAGCAATTTGGTTCTTTCGCGGACCCGAATTGGTCCAAGCCTGGCACCTGTGGGTAACCGGCTGAGGTTTCTGGCTTGTCACCCCTTCCCCCCTCTCCCAAATAAACACACCCCCAACCATGAAGCAGCTCGCCCTTGCCACCCTCATCGCCTCCGCCGGTCTGGTCGGATGCAACACGTACGACACCGCGAACCACGGTAAGGCGGTCTCCCTCGAACCGAGCCACAATTTCCTCGGCATCGTCCGGACCGAGCCTGGTTCCTACTCGGCGAACAATAATGCCACGGTTCGCGTGAGCACTAACGAGTTCTACAGCCGCCGGACGTCCTCGGGCGACCGTATCGTCCTCCTCTGGGGTGCGGTCACGATTACCGACTACTAAACCTCACAAGAGACCTTGCAGAAGCCCCGGAAACGGGGCTTCTTCGTTTGTAGGCAAAATGCACGACCCTGGCCGCAACGTCGCCCGACACCTCCGCGCCGCCGCCACCCAGACGCCGGACCGGACAGCGACGCTTTCGCCGCTGTCGGTGAGCCCCCAAGGGCGAGTCGTCCATGCGCAGCGCAGCTTTGAACAGCTCGACCAGGAAAGCGATGCGGCTGCACGGGTCTTCCACGCGCGAGGCATCGCCCAAGGCACGCGCGTCCTCCTAGCGGTCCGTCCCGGCCATGACCTCATCGTCTGCATGTTTGGGCTACTCAAGCTCGGCGCCGTCGCGGTGGCCATTGACCCAGGCATGGGCTTCCAGAGTTACCTGAACTGCGTCCGCCACGTCCGACCGACGGCGCTGGTCGCCGTTCGCACGGCTCACTGGCTCAGCCTCCTACCGTTCGCAGCCTTCCAGAGCCTTGAATACCGGGTCACCGTTGGCGGTCGCCACTGGCGCACCCAGCTGGAGCAGTGCACGTCTTCGGACCCGCGGCCGCTGGCGGCAATCTCCGCGCATGATCCTGCGGCGATCTTGTTTACATCTGGCTCGACGGGTGCGCCCAAGGGCGTCGCCTACACGCATGGGATGTTCGACGCTCAGATTGAGTTAGTCCGCTCGACCTATGGCATCCAACCCGGCGAGATAGATATGCCGATGCTACCGATGTTCGCGCTATTTAACCCGGCACTGGGCATGACGACGGTGACACCGTTACTCAACCCGACCAAGCCAGCCTCTGCCGACCCGGCCCCCATCGTGGCGGCGCTGATTTCCGAGCGCGTAACGAATTCTTTCGGCTCCCCGGCCATTTGGGCGCGTATCGCCGACCACTGCGACCAAAGACGCCTCACCTTGCCCCACCTGCGGCGCGTGTTGATCGCCGGCGCACCCGTGCCGGACCGATTATTGGAGCAACTACTGCGCATCGCCCCACAAGCGCAGATTCATACGCCTTACGGCGCGACGGAATGCCTACCCGTAAGTACGATCGAGGCCAAGGAGCTGCTCGCCACGCAACGAGACTTGGCCCGCCAAGGCGGTGGCACGTGCGTCGGCCGGGCCGTCGCCGGCGTGGAGATTCGCATCATCCGCGAAACGGAAGGTCCCTTGAGCACTTTAGCGGAGACGACGCCCTGCCCACCTGGCGAGGTAGGCGAAATCATCGTCACCGGACCGAGCGTTACCCGGGCCTACGATGGCCTGCCCGCTGCGACAGTCTTGGCAAAAATTCCTGACGGCGAACGCGTCTGGCATCGGATGGGCGACCTCGGTGCCATCGGGGCGGACGGCTTGCTGCGTTTCTTCGGCCGCCGCGCCGAGAAGGTCCGTACCGCCCAAGGCGACCTCTATACCGAAGCACTCGAGCCTGCCTTTCGCGCGCACCCCCAAGTCGCGCGCTGTGCGCTCATCGGGCTCGGCAAGAAAGCTCCGATGGTTCCTGCCCTCGTCGTAGAACCAAAGGAAGGCTACTTCCCGACGAATACCGGTGAACGCGAGAAGTTCGTCGAGGCCCTCCGCACGCAAGCGGCCAACCACCCGCAGGCCGCCGCCATCCAGCATATCTTTTTTCAAAAGAAGTTACCGGTGGACGTCCGTCACAACGCCAAGATTCACCGCTTGCAGCTGTCCAAGGAATGGACGGCCCGTACCCGCATATGAACCCACCCACCGTCCTCGTCACTGGCGGCAACGGCTTCCTTGGCCGAGCCGTGGTCGAACGTTGCCTCGCTCGCGGCTATGCCGTGCGCGTGTATGGACGCTCGGACCTAGCCGCCGACCTAGCACCGCGTGTGGCGTTCCACCGTGGCGACCTCGCGGATGCCACCGCGCTGACGGCCGGCGTCCAGGGCTGCGACTACGTCTTCCATGTCGCGGCCAAGGCCGGCGTGTGGGGGGCTTGGGACGACTACGTCCGCAGTAATATCACCGGCACTGAGACGGTCGTGCAGGCCTGCCGCGCGCACGGCGTGAAGGCCCTGGTCTATACGAGTACTCCGAGCGTGGTCTTCAACGGCGAGTCCTTCCGCGGGGCCGACGAGTCCCTGCCTTACGGCACCGAGTTCCTCTGCGCCTACGCCGAAACCAAGGCGACCGCCGAACGCCGCGCCCTCGAGGCCGCCTCGGACACCCTCAAAGTCTGTGCGCTCCGTCCGCATCTCATCTGGGGCCCCGGCGACCATCATCTCTTCCCACGCGTCTTGGAACGCGCCCGTGCCGGCAAGTTGCGCATCGTCGGTGACGGCACCAACCGCGTCGACGTCACCCACGTGGACACCGCCGCGAATGCCCATCTCAGCGCGCTGGATGCCCTCCTCGCCGGACGCGCCAACGGGAAGGCTTACTTCCTCTCGCAAGGCGAACCCGTGAACCTCTGGGAGTTTATCAACCGCCTCGTTGTGGGGGCGGGACTCCCGCCCATCACGAAGCAGATTCCCCTGCGCCGTGCTTACGTAATCGGTTCGATCATGGAAGCCCTTTGGACCATCCTTCCCCTTAAGGGTGAGCCGCCCATGACACGCTTCGTTGCCGTCGAGCTAGCCAAGGACCATTGGTTCAATGTCTCCGCCGCCCAGCACGACCTCGGACTCAAGCCAGCCGTCGACACCTGGACCGAACTCGACCGTCTCGCGGCGAC
>CAIYAN010000187.1 GCA_903924185.1 uncultured Opitutia bacterium
CGGGGCATGACTCTGGTTTAACGCCTCGCCGGGTTGTGCAAAGGGCAAAACTGACTTCGGTGGCTTCATGGACCTTCATTTAATCCAGTCCGGCGTGGCGTGCGTCGACGTCGCCATGGCCGCGGTTTCGTGGCTGATCCTCCTTTGTACTTATCCCGACTTTGCCCGCTGGCGGGCCGAAGGCTTCGCCGAGGCGCATGAGGCTTATACGCGTCGCGTCGGCTGGGTGGTCGGGCCGCTGCTGCTCGCGCAGCTCGGCGGGCATATCTGGCTGTCCGTAAGTGCCAACGGTGGCTTTGGCCTTGGCCTTGTGCTCCTTTGCTGGGGCTTGACGGCCGCCTGGTCCGTGCCTTGCCATCGGCGGCTTCAACAGGAAGGCCCGACGTCGCCGGCGCTTGCCGAGCTGGTTCGGTCACACGGTTGGCGGACGGCGGCTTGGACGGTCTTGGCGGCCTATTCGATGCGACAGGCCGCGGGTTGACAGTCGGGGTGGCTCCATGAACGCTCAACGGTGATGAGGACAGACGAACCTAGCCAAGCCCGCGCGGCCTCCCGCTTCGGTGCTTTCCGTCGTTTCCTGGGCTTCGTCGGGCCGGGCTTCCTTGTCTCAGTCGGGTATATGGATCCAGGTAACTGGGCCACCGACCTCGCCGGTGGCTCGCAGTTCGGCTACGCGCTGCTCTGGGTGATCCTGCTGTCGAACCTGATGGCGATTTTATTCCAGCACCTCTGTGTCCGCTTGAACGTCGCCACTGGGCTCGACCTCGCGCAGGCCTGCCGGGCCCGCTATTCGCCGGGCGTCTCGAAGTTCCTCTGGATCTCGGCCCAGATCGGTATCGTCGCGATGGATCTCGCCGAGCTGCTTGGTTCGGCCATCGCCCTGCAGATTCTCTTCGGCATCCCGCTGTTCTTCGGCGCCATCATCACCGCCCTCGATGTGCTCGTCTTGCTGGCGTTGACCCGCCTCGGCTACCGTTGGCTGGAATCGCTCGTGGCCGTACTCGTGCTGACCATCGCGGCCTGCATCGGCGTCGAACTCTTGCTCGCGCAGCCGGTCATGGCCGACTTGGTCAAAGGCTTCGTGCCGACCACGGCTGTGCTGACGCGCCCTGGCATGCTCTTTGTCGCGCTGGGTATCATCGGCGCCACGGTGATGCCGCATAACCTCTACCTGCACTCGTCGATCGTCGGGTCTCGTGATTTCGGGAATACCGAAGCTTCCCGCCGCGAGGCCATGCGCTTCGCGACCTGGGATTCCACGCTCGCGCTCTGCCTGGCGTTTTTCGTCAACGCCGGCCTGCTGGTGCTCAGTGCGGCGGCGTTCTACGGAAGACCCGAAGCCGTGACGGATATCCGCGAAGCCCATCGGGTGCTGGACGGCGTGCTGGGGGTGACGTTCGCCGGGACGCTCTTCGCCGTGGCGCTGCTGGCTTCAGGCCAGAACGCCACCATCACTGGCACCATGGCCGGACAAATCGTCCTGGAAGGGTTTCTGAAGATCAAGAAGGCTGGCTGGATCGTGCGCGTCGCAACCCGACTGGCGGCGCTCGCCCCGGCCTTATTGGTCATCGGGCTGGCCGGGGAGGGTAGGGTGGAGAACTTGCTCATCTGGAGTCAGGTCATCCTCAGCCTGCAGCTCGGCTTCGCTTGCTGGCCGCTTGTGCGCATGACCGGCGACGTCCAGTTGATGGGGGCTTTTGTCGCGCCGCCTTGGATCCGAGTGCTGGGCTGGGTGGCCACGGCACTGGTCGTTGGGGCTAGTTTGTGGTTTGTTATCGGTGTATTTTAACATAAACTATTTATAAACAGGTGTTTATGTGTTATCAGGAGCGTGGAGGAATAGTCTGGACTTCTAATCATGTTATCTTAACTAATGTAGTCATAAATTAACTGTGCTCTCTGTCTCTGCCCATCATGTCCGCCATGCGATCTCTCATTCTCGC
>CAIYAN010000188.1 GCA_903924185.1 uncultured Opitutia bacterium
CTCGACGGCATCATCGCCCGTAATAAACAGCGCAAGGACCTTAAGGCCATCTCGACGAACGGCCTCCACTATGCGTGGGTCGTGAACGGCGTGCACTTTATCAACCTCGGCATCACCGTCGGGCAGGTGAAGTCCGTTACCCGCAAGCGCCGCTACGACCCGATGGACAGCCTCGAGTTCCTCGTCGATTACCTCGCCAAGCACGTCGGAAACTCTGGCGCGCCGGTGGTCATTTCACACCACGTGGACTTTGCCCGCTATGCCTTGCCCGTGGCGGACGACATCGTCCTCAAGAACGAGTGGGACTACGCAGACGTGCAGGCCTTCCACGACGCCCTCAAGCCTTACCGCATCGCCGGCATCTTCTATGGCCACACGCATGTGCGGGCCGTCTTTGCATGGCGCGGACCGAAGCCCGACCCCGTCGTCGCTGGCAAGTCGTTGCCGCTGGGCATCCCGACCTTCAACACGGACAACTCCGCACACTTCGGTGGACCCACCCAGGCCTTTCTTTATGTCGAAGTCCACGCGGAGGATATCCTGGTCCGCGAACTCGCCACCAAGGACGCTTGGAAGACCTCTGCATGGACCAACCTCAGCTGGCGCCTCCCGCACTATACCGGTTGACCGGTGCCAGGCCTAAATAATGGGGTCAGGCACCAATATTGGGGTCTGACCCCATTATTGGTGCCTGACCCCGTTGCCGCGTTTAGCGGAGGAGGGCGGGGAAGAGTTTGCCGAGGCCGTCGGCCATGATCTCGACGCCGATGGCGGCGAGGACGAGGCCCATGAGGCGGGTCATGACGTTAATGCCGGTCTGACCGAGGATACGCGTGATGCGTGTGCTGGCGAAGAGGCAGGCGAAGGTCGCGAGGGCGCCGACGACCGCGTAGCCAACGAGGAGCGCTTGATCACCGAAGCCTTGCGATTTCTCGGCGTAGATGACCATAGTTGAAATCGTCGCCGGTCCGGTGATGAGCGGCACCGCCAACGGCGAGACCGCCACGCTGTCACCAGCATCCAGTTTTTCCGTCGCTTGGCTTAGGTCGTGGTCGGAGCTATCCGCTGGCTTTGCATTGAGCATCTGCACGGCGTTGATGAGCAGCAGGACGCCGCCGCCGACTTGGAAGGACGCGATGGAGATGCCGAAGAAGCGCAGTAACTGGAGCCCAGCGAGGGCGCTCGTCGCAATGACTAGGAAAACCGTGAGCGTACTCACCCAGATGGTGCGTTGACGCTGGGCTGGGGTGAGGCGCGCCGTGAAGTGGATGAAGAACGGGATTACCCCAATCGGGTTCAGCACGGCGAGCAGCGTGAGCAATGGCTTCAGGTAATCCATAGAAGCCTCACGATGGCGAAGCATCCCGCTGGTGCAATGACGTGAAATGCCCATGAGCAATCATTCGGACGGGTTGGCTCCATCGCCCGCCCGCTTTCGCTCCTTAAGTGCGCTTTACGCCGTCAAACGCTCAAGACACTCCGCGTAGAGCGCCTGCGTCTTGGCCACGACATCGTCGGGCAGGCGTGGGCCGGGGGCGGTCTTGTCCCATGGCTGGGCCTCGAGCCAATCGCGGACGAACTGCTTGTCGTAGGAAGGTTGGGTGCGGCCGGGCTGCCAGGTCGAAGCCGGCCAGTAGCGGGAAGAGTCAGGAGTCAGCACCTCGTCGATGAGGACCAGTGAGCCATCGGGGGCGGTGCCGAATTCGAACTTCGTGTCCGCGAGAATCACGCCGGCCTTGGCCGCGCGTTCGGCGCCCATACGGTAGAGTGCAATCGACGTATCGTGGACCGTGCGGAAGACCTGTGCGCCGAGGATTTGCTCGCACTGGGCGTTGGTGATGGCCTCGTCGTGGCCTTCGGCGGCCTTGGTCGACGGGGTGAAAATGGGCGTCGGTAGCTTCGAGCCGTCGAGCAAGCCGGCGGGCAGGGCGTGATCGAGGATGGCGCCACCCTTCTTGTATTCCTTAAAGCCACTGCCAGCGAGGTAGCCGCGCACGACGGCCTCGACGGGCAGAGGGACGAGTTTGCGCACCAGCATCGAGCGCGGGATTAAGTGTTCGTGGCCCTTCAGCGCGCGGGTCAGTGCTGCGGCGTGGTCGGGCACGAGGTGGGTGGGAAACACTGCCTTCGCTTGTTCAAACCACCAGAGGCTGATGTGCGTGAGTAGAATGCCTTTGCCGGGTACGCCGTTGGGCATGACGACGTCGAAAGCGGACAGCCGATCCGTCGCCACGATGAGGTAGTGTTCGCCCAGGTCGAAGACCTCGCGGACCTTCCCCTTCGCCTTCAGTGGGAAGGGCAGGCCGGTCACGGTCATCAAGGCTTCCTTGGGCAAGGGCGGCGTTTTCATCCTGCCACGGAGATAGGCGAGGGCGGGCCAAGAGGGCAAGGACAACGCACGCCGATTCGGCGTTGTGGCCTCTGAACGGCTCGATAGGTTAATGCTTCGCCCGGATGCTCGTTCACGACGCCCATTGCCATTACCAGTTCGCCGAAGTCCCGGATGCGGCGGTCGAACTCGCTCGGCGCGAAGGCGTCGGTTATGCCGTTGTTAATGGCAGTGCCCCCATTGATTGGCCTGACGTCGTCGCCCTCGCGGCGCGCGATGCGAGGAACCTCCCCGCCTTTGGCCTGCACCCTTGGGACGTTCCCACCGCACCCCTCGGTTGGGAGGCACAGTTGCGGTCTACCTTACTCGCTCATCCGCAGGCCTCGGTCGGTGAGATGGGTTTAGACCGTTGGGTGGAAGGCCATGATCCCGTTGCGCAGGAAGCGGCCTTTCGGGTTCAGCTCGCCTTGGCCGTCGAACTGGACCGCCCGCTCACCATTCATTGTGTCCGCGCGATGGGTCCGCTCATGGACATTTTGCGGGACACGCCCGTCCCGCGGCGCGGTTTCCTCCTGCATAGCTGGAATGGCCCCGTTGAA
>CAIYAN010000189.1 GCA_903924185.1 uncultured Opitutia bacterium
TCCCGGGCCGGCATTTCGAGTGAGAACATCAGGACGTGCGCGGGTTCGCGGCCCGAGTTAGGCGGCGGGAACATGGCGGCTTCGATAAAGTTGAGGGCGATGGAAGTCTTACCCATCCCAGGGCGGGCCGCGACGACGATCATCTGGCCGCTCTGGAAACCATAAGTCAACGTATCCAGCTCTCGGAAGCCCGTCGGTATGCCTTGAACCCGGCCATTTTCCGCGATCATCCGGGCGACCATCTCCATCGCCTCTTCAATCGGCTTGTCGATCTGTTGCGACGTTTCGGCGATACGGCTTTCGCTAATACGGAAGAAGGATTGTTCGACGTCCTCGAGGAGGCGATCGATGCCTTCGGTGTGCGAGTGGGCCTTCTCGACAGTGCTGACCGAAGTGGAAATCAAGCAGCGCAGGAAGTGCTTCTCGCGGACGATGACCATCCAATGCGGGGCGTGCGCCGAAGAGGCCACCTGACCGGTAAGTTCGTTAACGTAGGCGGCGCCACCGGCGGAATCCAAGCGCCCATCGCGGCGCAACTGCTCGGTCAGCGTGATCTCGTCGATACCCGTGTTGGCCTGCGACAGTTTGACCGCGGCCGCATAGATGTCCTGGTGCTTCGGGTCGAAGAAAAAGTCGGGCGTGATTTTCTCGGAAAGGCAGCGCTGGAGCGTTTCGCCATCGATGATGATACTCGCGATCAACCCGCGCTCGGCGTCGAGGTTATGGGGCGGCACGCGGTCGCCGTAACTAGGCTGGGTATCGCGGCGGTTGCGGGGGGACCGGCCGGCGGGGAAATCACTCATGGAAGGGGTGGACTTTGCGGGGGGACGAGAGGGCTGCACAGCCCGAATTAACGGCAAGTTACCCCCAGCCCTTTGTGAACAAAGTGGTAGGCTATTGTCACAAATGCCATAATTTAAGGCTACCGAAGGGTACGTGACAGTCCGGTGGCAAAAAGGCACCCAGCAGGTTAAACCCCTGGGTCATATCTCCAATAGAATAGACCCTTAAAACAGGGGAGTCTGTATGTCTGGTATGTGGTTTCACTTTGTCATGCTGGCGGCGGCTTTACCGGATCCGGAAGCCATCCCCGTGACCGTGAAGCTGATGAGTTTCGACGACCCCCAGCGCGAAGTCGCCGTCCTTAATGCCGCCGGCAAACCGGTGACCATTCAACTTTACTCACACAGCCTGACGGGCGCCATCACCAGCCAGGCGAAAGCGGGGAAGTTTAGCGTGTTCGGTAAGCCGGCCGACCAAGACCCGAAGACCCCCTACCCCGTCCTTGCCTCCGCCGCCCTTCCCCCCGGCGAAAATAAACTCATCGCCATCGTTTCGGGTGCCGGCGCCGCCACTCGGCTAAGCCTCGTACCCGACAAAACCACTACTAACGCTGCAGGGACGATTCGCTTCTTCAACCTGTGCCCCCAACCCGTGGGCCTGAGTATGCCCGGCGAGCGTCGAGTGATCCCCTCAGGCCAAGATATCACCCTACAACCTAAGGTAAAACCCTCCGAGTACGGACAAGCGCAATTTTTCCTGCCCAACGAAGACGACGGCTGGCAAGTGGCTGGAGGGTTACGCTGGCTACAGTTACAAGATATCCGCTCCCTCCTCTTCCTCCTACCCGCGCCGGGAGATACGGGGATGATTGTGGTTCGGGGTGTTGAAGAGCGCATCGTCGAAGAACTCGCGCCGTCCGCCGCTCCACCTGGAGATAAGCAAGTTTCCAAAAACAAGGCGCTTCGCTAAAGTGCGGTCGACGCCTCCAGCACAAAGAAAGGCAACGCAAGGATTCACCCTCGTCCTCTCCTTGACGATCATGGCCATGATTGTCCTGACGGTCTTGGTGCTGGCCGCTTTTATCACCGTGGAAATGCGGGCCTCCAAATGGCTGGCGCTCAAGGCCCGTTCCCGGCTAAACGCCACCATGTCCGCCCGGCTGGCGTTAGCCCATCTCCAGCAAGCGGCCGGCCCGGATGTCCGAAGCACTGCCACCGGGGAACTCGCCTGCACGCCGGCCCCAGTCAGCCCCTTTGATCCCAATTTTTCGGCGAGCTTACGGCTAGGCCAAGGTCAACGGCATTGGACTGGTGTCTGGCGCACTGACAAGCCCGACGAACCACCGCAGTGGCTCATCAGCGGTCGCGGTGAGAAACCGTTGGACGATTCAATCCCCTATCTGCTGCAAACGGTCAACCTAGCTGGCAAGACGGACTATGACCTTGGCTATTGGGCCCCTTGGCAGACGGACTATCCCTTGGCCCTCTCGGCTGGCGGTAGCGAATCCTTCGCAACCCTGGTCGGCAATGGCAGCGCCACCTTGGACCTCGGGCCAGACGGGCTCATCGATACCAGCGATGACGTCGATGGTCGGGTGGCGCTACCGAAAATCCCGCTGCCAGGAGCTTGGGCAAACTCCACCACGGGGAATTTCGCCTATTGGATTGGCGACGAAGGCGTGAAGGCTGCCATTCATCTCAACGAAACCCGCGACCCTGCCAAAGCGGCCCCAGCGTCCCTGACGACTGCCACCACCCTGCGCTCCCCAGGTCGACGCGGGACGGAACTCCTCCTCGGCCTGAAGAGCGTCGACCCTTACGAGGCGACCCGACCGGCGATCATCTCCCCCTCGACACTCCCACTGCTGACGGGCTACGACGTGAACGACGCCGCGGCCAACGGCCAGCCGGCCCATAAGTTATCTTTCCATCACCACACGCTGTGGTCAGCCGGCGTCCTTGCCGACAGTTACCGCGGCGGCCTGCGCCGCGACCTTTCGCTCGCCTTCGAAATGGATGACGCCCAGTTCGATAAGTCCGACTTTGGTTCGGGCGCTGGCCATGAGACGGTCACCGAAGCTTACACGGCCGACCTATTACTCGGCAAACGACGTTCTTGGTTCCCCAGTTACGGGACGGCTAAGGTCAACCCAGGCTTCATCACTTCGCCCGATCCCCGCCCGCGTGTCTGGGTCCCGATGTATGAAGTGAACGCCGATAACCCGAGTCGAAACCTAGGCAACAGCGGGACCAAATATTTGCCCTGGATGCCGGTCTTCATCCGCGAAGATGAGATGGGCCAGCCGTTGACCGATACGAGCAGCACTCCACCGACGACGACAGTGAATTCGCTCTGGGATAAACAACCGCGCCGGCTCGTCGGACCGCTCTGGCATCTCGTCCGCGACTACTACCGCCTCTACAAGGACGTCGACTGGGCTGGCAATGTGCCAGCCTTAGGCGCCCGTGCCTTTTACCCCAATACCAACCAATTGGACAAAGGCGGCTACCGCATCCACAAGTATGCACGCTTCGATTTGGACGACGCCTTATGGTCGGGCGGCGGCAAGGTCACCGCACCCTTCACCGACGGCTACGACAGCACCCCGGATCCACTCGGCTGGGTGAACGGGCTCAAAGGCGGCGATCTCACGGGCAGCGGTAAGGGCCGCTTCATCCCGCGGGCTGTGCGCGGCGCCTACATGCCGACGGTGCACCGGTTCTCGATGGTGTTCTCTTTGCGACGCGTGAACGTAGGCACCGATTATACGCTGAAGCTGGTCTGCACGCCCATCCTTGTTCTACACAACCCCTACAACGTCCGGATAAAACTCAAGGAGGCAGCGACGGCCGAACCCGACCTCCGGGTCAAGGGTGGGCTGAAGTTAGTCTTCTCGCAGTTCGACCAGATGCGCCTGCAGATTTTCACCCACAACGGCAACGACCCCGCCCAGCCGTTCGCCACCACCGCCACCCCGCGGCTTATCGACTCGCTTTATAACTTTACGGCGGCTGCTTCCGCCGCCACGGGAGCGAACGCTGAAAACTTAGTCGCCGTCGTGCCAGCGTCCACCCTCGAGCCCGGGGAGTTTGCAGTCTTCACCACCAAGGACCTCGTCGATGCCTCCACTTTGGGTCGCTCCAATGAAAGCACGCCTATTCCAATCCTCAATATGCAGAGGGGGTTTTACTTCACCGGTGGCTTCCATACGGACATTAAAGCCTCGACCGTCGCGGCCCCTTACAAATTCGCCGCCGCTGACCAGGTCAAATGCTGCATCGACCTTACGAGTTCGATGTATTGGCACCACTGGATCTACCTCAACTCGGGCTGGAAAAAATCTCTCCGCGATGACACGGTGAGTGCCGACGGGCAGGACCTCGGCTTCGATGAAGTGCTGGGCACCAGTCGCAACAATTCCTACGCCAGCTACGCTCACTACATCAACGTCGGCGGCAGCAACTTCGGGGTGACGCAACTCGGTGACGGCGGCAGCGTGACTAACCCGGTGATCGTTGGCCCCGTTTCCGCCATCCGTACCATTAGCGAGACTGCGCCGGGGCCGGTCATTGCCGCTTTCGACACGCGAGCCCGCCTGCCGGACACGGCCCGGACCACCACCCATAACCGCACCGTTCTCTCTTGGTTCTCCGCGCAATCGA
>CAIYAN010000190.1 GCA_903924185.1 uncultured Opitutia bacterium
ACGAATCGTTTCCGCATCAAGTAAGGCGCGCTCGACGGCGGCGCAGCCAATGACCACGTCATGGGCATGCGCTTGTTGCAGAGCGTCCGCCAGGGTCAGGGAGGCACCCGAAAATTCTTCGGCGAGGGCACGGGCGTTAGCGAAAGTGCGGGAGGCCACGGAGACCTGAGTAGCGCCACGCGACACGAGCGCCTGCACGACTTGGCGGCCGACCTCACCCGTGCCGAGGACGAGGACGCGCGCATCGGCCAATTGTCCGAAGACCCGGCCCGCCAGCTCCACCGCGATATTTCCCAGGCTGACCTGGCCTTGCGAAATCCCCGTATGGGTTCGGGCCCAAGCGCCCGCCTGGAAGGCGCGCTGGAAGATACGATTCAACATCGGGCCTGTCATACCGCGGGCGAGCGCATCAGCGTAAGCGTCCTTGGTCTGGCCGGCGATTTCGGCTTCGCCGATCATCTGGGAATCTAAACCGGCGACGACCGCGAACAAGTGCTCGACGGCCTGAAGGCCAGGAATCGGGCGCAAGTGCCGATCTAGTTCCGAGGGCGCAACGCCCGTCGCTTGGATTAAGGCGGCGCGGGCATGGAGGGCGGCGGCTTCGTCGCCAATCGCATAGGCTTCCAACCGGTTACACGTTGCGAGGAGGACGACCTCGGCGAGGCCGGCCGCGCGGGCGGCTCGATAAAAAGCCTCTACCCCAGCCGGCGAGACGCTGAACGCCGCGCGGGCGTCGAGGCCAGCGGTGTGATGCGTGGCGCTCAAGGCCACCAAGGTGGTGGGGCGTTCGCTCATCGGGCGGAAGGAAGGGAGAGCCACAACGCCGCCAGCGCCGGCAACAAGAGCCACAGTGAACCGCGGGCGAAGGCGGCACCGCTGACGGAGGCTCGGCGCCGCAGGGTGAGGAGCACCACAGCAAGCAACAACGTCACGCCTGCCATCACCAGCTTGGGGAAATTCGCGAAACCCGTGACGCCAGTAAAGACATCGACGGCCCCGATGGCCACGGACAAGGCGAGCATCCACACCGCGGCGCCCATCAGGTTCGCGCCGATCTTATCCATGGGCACTAAGGCCGGCAGCAAACCGTAGATGCCGCCGAACTTCCGTTGGGCGAGCGCGCGATCCTGCAGGAGATAGGCGAGGGCGTTCAGTGCTTGGGCGGCCAATAAACAATAAGCCAAGATGGCTGCCCCAATGTGCAGGAGGATCAAGGGCTTGACTGAAGAGGTGAACGCGTGCGTCTCGCCCCCCAATCGACTCGCGGCGAAAACGCAGGCCGTGGTGGCCGACGAGATGACCCAGATGGGAAGACGGTGGTCAAAGGCTAGGTCTAAGAAGATGGCCAAGCCCGCTAGACCCCACCCAATCGACAAAAGCATTCCCGCGGATGAATCCACGGGGAAGGTGTTGCGCGCGAGACCGTCGGCCGACAACGCGACCGTAAGCAGCAGCCAGCCAACTCGAAGCAACCAGAGCCCACCCGCTGGTACGTTGCGTGGGGATGGCGCGGACTTCACCTGCCAATCCCAGGCTGCACTGGCCAAGAAGATAAAGGCGCTGACCATGCCCATAACCCCCAGGGGGAGGGGGAGGGCGGTATCTCCGGACGGAACGACCATGGATTTAAAATAGAGTGAGGTGTGACATTTTGGCAACCCCCCAAAATTAGGTAAATACCCCTGTTTACTTGCGAAACATGGGTCGGAGGCTATTTTTAGTAAATTATGGCCTACAACCCCTACGATCTGACCCAGCACCCACCTCGCAGCCCTCGCTGTCGCCTCGGCGGCCTCGTGATCCTACCCCGCATGTTAGACAAGGCTCGGGCCACCCTAGAGGGTAAGAACGGGGAATACACCTACAACTGCTCCCTCGACCAGAACGTCCTTAACTTCCTCGGCCTAGATGCCGACGCCCTCAAGGCACAAGTCGCGAAGGGCCTTGGGGACGGCGAAATCCTAACCTGGATGTTGGCCAACGCCAAACACCCTCGGGTTGGCTACGAAATCGCCGCCTTTAGTGCCTTTCATGACCAACGCGCCCCCTCCGCCCCGGGTGGTCGGGAACGCCTAACCCATTACCAGTCGTCGACCCCAGCTGGGGCCAAGCGCGAAGACATCACCACCTGGTTCGACGTCCTGGACCTCGACGATCACCAAAGCTTCGGCGGCAAAGTCTAAGACCCTGCTGTGGGTCAGCCGCGCAAAATACTGATGGTCTGCATGGGGAACATCTGTCGGAGCCCGACGGCGGAAGTGGTCCTGCGCGACAAGGCCAAGTCCCGCGGTATCGAGCTGATCGTGGATTCCGTCGGCACCGAAAACTACCACATCGGCGACCCGCCGGACGCACGCTCCATTCACCATGCTCGCCGCCGCGGCTACGACCTCACGGCCCTACGCGCCCGGCAAATCTCAGCCCAAGACTTTACGGAATTCGACGTTATCCTCGCCGCCGACGCGGTTAATCTTCACGCCATCACCCTTCGCTGTCCGGTCGAACACCAGTCCAAGCTGGGTCTCTTCCTGGGCACAGAACCGTTACCCGATCCTTACTATGGCGAAGCAGCCGATTTTGAAAAAGTGCTCGATTTAGTCGAAAAACGCGTGGATTTCCTGCTCGCAAGCTGGTGGTGCTAAAAGAGTAAGGTTGCGGCTAAGGCTTAAGCAAGGTTCGCTCCTCCATCGATGTATCAAGTGAATTTCAGTGACCAAGCAATCCGGGAGTTGGCCAAGCTGCCAACCCTGGAACAGATGGACGTCGTCGAAGCCTTCTCCTCCCTCACTCCGGAAGATCTCTTACGCGGAAGCTCCGAGCTCGGGACCGTCCGCCGGGGAGGGCACGTTTATCACCGCCTCCGCGTTGGCGAGTTCCGCATCTACTTCGAAGCCACCGAAGAGTCATTGGTTGCCAACTACGTTCTCCATCGCCACACCTTCGCTGACTTTGCCTTTCGCTCCCATCTCCCGTTCGCTGAAGACGAAGCCCGCATTGAACAAGAAGGCGGCTTTTGGAAGTATCTCGACGACCCAAAATCCTAAACGTGAGCTCCCCCCAACCCCCCCGCTACAACTCTCCCGAAGAGGCGGCCCGTATCTATCTCCTGCCTAATCTTTTCACGGCGGGAAACATGCTCTGTGGATTCTTAGCCATTAAGGAATGCATCGAAGCCCGCTTCACGACGGTCCTAGCCGACGACGTGGCCGGTCACTATGTGATGGCCGTTTGGTTCATTCTCTTTGCCTGTCTCTGCGACCTCTTTGATGGCCGGGTGGCCCGCGCCACGCACCGCGAATCGCTCTTCGGGGCGGAGTTTGATTCCATCGCCGACACCGTGTCCTTCGGCGTAGCCCCCGCCCTGATGGCCTGTTTTCTTATCATCAACCCGGGGGTTAACGACGACATCAAGCTCGTCACCTGGCTCTTAGCCTTCATCTACCTACTCTGCGTTGGGGTGCGCTTGGCTCGTTTTAATGTCCTCACTAATCCCTTAGTCCCAGGGAATGAAAAGCGCGCGGCGGGCGGAGATTTTGTGGGCCTCCCGTCACCGGCAGCCGCAGGGGTGATGGCCTCGCTGGTCTTGGTATTATCCAAGATTATGGTGACGCCTGGGGCTAAGCCAGAGGCCTATACGTCGTGGTCTTGGACCCTCCTACCACTGATGCTAATCATCTCGTACCTGATGGTCAGTAATGTCCGTTTCCCGAGCCTCAAAAAGGTCGATTGGAATACCAAGACCCGCTCGCGCGGCTTTATCCTAATCATCTTGGTGGTGGTGGCGGCTATTCGCTACCGGGAGTTCGCATTACCGGCGGTCTTCCTTGGCTACATCTGCTGGGGGGTGGTCCGCCACTTTTTCCTACTCCGAAAAGGCGAGATAGACCCCGCTCCCGAAGATGAGGATGAAAACGAGCCTACGGTGTGAATAAGGGGTGAGGGAATCGGGCTTCTAGACCCCTGTGAACAAAGTAATCCTTATTCGCAGGTTGGGCACAGGGACGCCAAAAGCACATCCCGCCTAATTTCAACACCTTGGGAAACTATCCACGCCCTTCCGAGACTTACGGTTACTACTGTATTTAATTAATTAGGTTATCTATTAATACAGTCCCTCCGGAAGTGGGCATTGATTGGTTGCCACTGACCCCTCCCAGCCTCAAATCTGTCTGCATCATGAAGTTCAAGGTAAACCGAAACCATTTTTTTAACGGCCTCTCCAGCGTGACCAACGTGGTGGGCAATCGCGCCACGATGCCGATTTTACAAAATGTCCTCATCGAAGCCGAAGGGGACACCGTAACCCTAACCACCACTAACCTCGATCTCGGTATTTGCTGTCGCATCAAGGCCACGGTGACCTCCCCAGGCCGCATCACTTTGCCAGTCAAGAAACTCGTCCCAATTATCCGGTCTCTTTCGGGTGCCGAGACGGTCGTTGAACTGACCGGAAAAGACCGCGTCAAAGTCACGTCGGGAAGTTCCGTGTTCCAAATCGCCGGCCTGCCAGCTGATCAATTCCCCCCAATCGCCAGCTTCACGGGTCAGCCCACCATTTCAATCGAACAGGAAGACTTAGGTTCCATGCTGCGTAAAGTCAGCTACGCGCAATCAACGGACGAAAATCGCTACATTCTCAACGGCGTCTTCTTTGAATTTGCAGACGGTAAACTCACGGTTGTCGCGACCGACGGCCGTCGCCTCGCCAAGTGTGAACGTGCTTTGGAAGGCCCCGACAAGCCACTCTCCCTGATTTTACCTGCCCGCACCATCGCTGAACTACAGCGACTGCTCAAGGTGGGCGGCAAGGCACACGTTTCCCACAACGAGCGCCAGGTCGGCTTCACCATCGACATCCCGAAGAACGACGAAGGCCTCGTCGACCGTATCCAGCTCGTCTCCAAGGTCGTTGAAGGCAACTACCCGAACTACCGCCAGGTCATCCCCAAGGAAGCCGGCAGCAAGGTTCGCCTCGAGCGCGAAAAACTCTTGGATAGCGTCACGCGCGCCGCGCTAATGTGTGATGACCGCAATAACACCATCCGGCTGTCTGTTTCCAAGAAGAACCAGAACCTTGAGATCAGCGCGAAGTCTGATTCCGGTGAAGCCCATGAACCGATTGCGGTGAAGTACGATGGGCCCGACGTGAACATCGCTTTCAACCCGCAGTATGTCGTCGAACCCTTGAAAGCGGTGACCGAAGACGAGATAGATTTTGAATTCAAGGACGACATGTCCCCAGGCGTCATCCGCGGCCTCAAGGAAGATTTCCTCTGCGTGGTGATGCCGCAGCGGATCTCGTAAGGGCTTACAGCCCGGGGTCTTGGTAATCAGGTAACGCCTTTATCGCCGCGAGAATCCGTCGCGAGGCTTCCATCGTGCGACCTGCCACGCCTTCACCGGGATCGTAGTCAGCTGGCAGTAACGCCTTCCCGAAGCGGACGCGTACGCGGGCCCCGCCGGTGGGAAAGAAAGCCCCGCGGGGCAGGACGTCGCGGGCTCCGCGGATATGGATAGGCACAACGGGTACGCCCGACTTGCAGGCAAGTAAACCAGCGCCTGCCTTGGCTTCACCAATGATGCCATCGGCACTCCGGGTGCCTTCAGGGAAAATCATCAGGCCACGGCCTTGGGCCAGTGCGGCTAAGGCTGACCGAATCGCACCTATGTCGGCCTCGCCGCGATCGACCGGAATGCAGTGACAGTAACTTAAGACCGCTCCGAGAACGGGGTTATCGAAGAGTGAACGACGAGCGATGAAAGAGATCTCTCGCGGTAAGCACGAGCCAATCACCGGCGGGTCGAGCATGCTTTGGTGGTTGGATGCGAAGATGCAGGCCCCATTGGGGACGGTTTCCCAGCCTTCTACTTCGATGGTCGCAAAGACCTCCGCAAAGGCGCGGGCACCATGATACACCGCCTTATAGACGAGGTTGTGCGAAGTGAGAATCATGCGGGACGAGCCACACTCTGGACCAACGCTTTCACTTGGGCAACCACCGCTACGAGCGGGAGGTGCGTATTATCGATGCGCGTGGCGCCCTCCGGGCAAACCAGCGGGGCCGTGGCGCGGGTCGAATCCAATAAGTCACGTTGTGCGACCGCATCGGTTTGCCCTTCCGCAGCCCGGCGTTGGGCCCGGGCCACTGGATCCGCTTGGAGGAAGACGCGAACCTCGGCTTGGGGGAGGACGACAGAACCGATATCGCGGCCTTCCATGATGACGCCGGCAAAGCCCGCGGCTTGGCCGAGCGCCACTTGCGAGCGCTGATAGGCTAGCAGAAAATTACGGACCGCTGGGAGCGCGGCGAATTTAGAAACCGCCGCATTGACGTCTTCGGAGCGGAGCGAGGCGTCGACAGGTCGGTGACCATCTAGGGTGACGACGGAAGAGATGCCGGAAATTTCCGAACCGAGGCGAAGGTGGGCTAAGGCCGGGAGGACCGAAGTAACGTCTTCCGCGCGCGCGCCCGCATCGAGGAGTGCTCGGGTGACCGCCCGGTAATGAGCCCCGGTATCCACGTGTAAGAGGCCGAGTTCATGAGCGACAACTTTAGCCGTACTGGATTTCCCGGAAGCCGCGCCACCATCGACGGCCACGGCGACGAACTGCGTACGCAGGGCCTCGAGGGCTTGGAAGAACTTGGGGAAAGTCTTGCTCGTGCAGGCGGGGTCTTGAATGGCAATCCAAGGTCGCCCATCGCCCCAGAGGTCATACGACCCCAAAATCCCAAAGCTCATCGCCATGCGATGGTCTTCATACGTGTGAATCTCGACCGGACCTTTCACCGCCGCCGCCCGGAGGGCCTCGCGGGCTGGGTGGATGGTGAGGGCGGAAAGTTTATCGTCGGCGCGGAGCTCCTCGGCGGTGGGTACGACCTTAACCCCGAGGCGTTCCAGTTCCGTCGCCATGGCGAGGACGCGGTCGGTCTCTTGCTTCCGCGTGTGACCGATGTTGCGGATGGTCGTCGGCGAAGAAGCCAACGGCGCGAGGGCGGCTAGGGTGAGGAAGGTATCGGAGAAATCGTTGAAATCAAAATTACCACCGCGGAGGTCGGGCCAGGATTGGACAACGAGGGACGAACCTTGCGGGGTGAGCGTGGCGCCGCAGTGACCAGCGACCTCTGCGAAAGCGGTGTCCCCTTGGAGCCCGTTCTTAACGTACCCTTGCAGGCGGACGCCTGCGCCTGCGCCCGTGACAGCGGGCAGGGCGATGAAGTAACTCGCGGCGGTAGCGTCTGGCTCGATCGCGTACGTACCTAGTGCCTGGTAAGCGCCGGGCTGCGGGCACCGCCATGAGCCGTTGGCCTCGCGGTTTAAAGGGCGGCCGAATTGGGTGCACATTTTCTCCGTCATCACGACGAAGGGTTCCGAGACCGTGGTGCCCTTCATGCGGACGGAAGCGCCGGGCGATAGTGGGAGGACCATTAACAAGGCCGACAAGAGTTGCGAAGAAGCCGAGGCATCCACGACTAATTCACCCAGGCGGCCCGACGGATGGAGCGTAAACGGGAAGTGTGTGGCGGGTTGCCCATCCGCGCGTAAGGCGCGGCAACCTGCGCCTGTGAGGGCTTCCAACAAACCCGCCATGGGCCGGGCGCGCATGGCCTCGTCGCCATCCAGCTCATAGACCCCCTGGGGCGCGAGGGCGAGAAAGGCCGTCAGAAAACGGGCGGCGGTGCCGGCGTTGCCGATATGGAGCTTGGCGTGGGTTTGGGGAATCCGCCCACCTTGTCCGACGATGCGAATAGTCTGCGCGTCTTCATCCGCGGCCACTTCGAAGCCGAGAGCGAGCAGCGCCGTAATGAGAATCCGGGTGTCGCGGCTAAAGAGCGCACCCGTGAGGACCGTTTCGCCATCAGCGAGAGCGGCGAGCAAGAGGGCGCGATTAGTGATGCTCTTCGATCCGGGTACTTGCGCGACACCTCGGGCCGGCGTGCGAAAGGGCCGGATCGTTAGGGTAGGGCTCATACCGCGCGATCCAGGGATTGGCGGAGAACGCGGGCGTCGGCCAACAGCTGACGGACTTTTTCGGCGTCACCCGCCTCGAGGGCCTTGCGCAGATGTGCCGTCTGGTCTTCGGCGGCACGGAGGCCGGCGATGACATGGGGGGCATTAGCCAGAAGGATGCCGACCCAAAGGTTTTCTTCGCCCGCGGCGATACGGGTCGCGTCCTTCAAGCCGGCACCCGCCGTGGTCGGGTCAAACCCGGGCAAGCTCCCCACGGCTAACATTAAGGCCGAAGCGCTCGCATGGGGTACGTGACTAATCGCCGCAACAATCTCATCGTGCCGCTGGGCGGAACATTCGACGGTGCGGCAGCCGAGTGCCTGCCAGAGCGCATGGGTCTGCTGAACCGCCGTTGGACTTTCCTGCCCCGTGGGAGTTACGAAGCAGGGACGGTTCACAAATAGCTCCGCATTGGCATGGGCCGACCCGGCTTTTTCGGAACCTGCCATCGGGTGGGCACCGACAAAGTGAACCCCTGGAGGCAAACCCTGGGCGGCAATCTGAATCGCCGCCTTGATGCTACCGGCGTCCGTGACGAGCGCCCCGGGGGATAGACCCGGGCCGATGGCACGGAAGGTTTCCGCCATCTTATCGACCGGGGTGGCGATGATAACGATGTCGGCCCCCCGGACGGCGTCGACGGGGTTATCAAAGATTTCGGCGACCGCATAACTCTTTAGGAGTTCCCGGGCTTCCGCGGATCGCGACCAACCGGCGAGGGACCCTGCCAGTTGCCGGCGAGCCGCAGCAAGCAGGACCGAACCTCCGATGAGGCCGGCTCCCACGACAGCGATGCGTTTAAATTGAGGCATTTAGAGGGTTGAAGGTCCTTCTTTCATGAACCAGCCTAGCAAACTATTAAAGCAAACAATCAGCCAGCAATGAAACTGGCCGATTCCGCTCCATGTCCCCCGGCCCTCACGACCCCCCGCCCGACTTCCTCCCTGGCAAGAAATCCCGTCCGCAAAAGGACTGGGCCTTCTGGGAGCGGCTGTGGGAGAAACAGGGCACCCCCCTCATGGTGGGAGCGTCCGTCGTCTTTGTGCTCGTCGCGGCTTGGTTGGTCACGGAGGGCCAGCGGAACACGGGGAGTAGTCTGGCCGCCCTGAGCTTCACCCAAGCCGAGGAACTGCGGCTGCTCTCCCTTAAAAAGGAAGCCGAGTTTGAGACCCAACGCCTTAATAAAGCAGTCATTGATGATGGCGACCTCGCCCTCTTGGGGGAGGCCGTCCAGGCCCAACAAGATTATCTGGCCTCTCGCGGCGCGCTGGCCTCGGAGAATGTGCGGCTGGAGACCATGCGCCGTCGCTACCACGTGATCCAGGCGGAAAGGCAGCGGTCGATTTCGACCGAAGCCGAGGATAAGGCCACGGCCTTAGCCAAGTCGGATCC
>CAIYAN010000191.1 GCA_903924185.1 uncultured Opitutia bacterium
CCCTCGATCCAGCCCTGGTGGGCGGTCTGCCAATCGGCCGACGGGGCGATGACGTATTCGATTTCCATCTGCTCGAACTCACGGGAGCGGAAGATGAAGTTGCGCGGGTTGATTTCGTTACGGAAAGCCTTACCAATTTGGGCGATACCGAACGGCAACTTCACGCGGCCAGTATCGACCACGTTCTTAAAGTTAATGAAGATACCCTGCGCCGTTTCGGGGCGAAGGTAAGCCGTCGCGGAAGCGTCCTGCATGGCGCCGACGTACGTCTGGAACATCATGTTAAACGAGCGGGGCGGCGTCAGGGAGCCGGGCTTGCCGGTGGCGGGCGATGGGATGAGGGCATGCTCCTCGGGCTTCGCCTCGGTATAATCCTTAAGGGTAAGCGGCTCGAGGGCGCCCTGCTTGGCCAGCTTACGCTTCATCTCATTGGCCATCTCTTCGGCCTTGGCCGACATCGTCTCGTCTTCGAGTACGGAAATATACCCGATGGTCTCGCCCGCTACGCGGACGGGGGCGAAGAACAGCTGGTCGGCGCGGTAGCGCATCTTGGACTCCTTACAATCGACCAGCGGGTCGGTGAAGTTTTCGATGTGGCCCGAAGCCTTCCACGTCGTGGGGTGGTGGATGATCGAGGAATCCAGGCCGACGATGTCATCGCGACGATGGACGAAGTCCTGCCACCAAGCCTGCTTGATGTTATTCTTCAGCTCGACGCCGAGGGGGCCGTAGTCAAAGAAGCCGTTAAAACCGCCGTAAATGTCGGAGGAAGGGAAGACAAACCCGCGGCGTTTGCACAGGTTGATGATGTTTTCCATCTTATCGGTCGGGTCGGCCATGGTTGGGTAAAACCTTTGCTTACCCCTTGGGACGGCAGCCCCGCAAGCCTCTTCCCTCAGCGAGGCTGGGGTTCGGTCGTCAAACCACGCGCTTTCTTGGTCCAAGTGCGGGCCGCCTCGGAGACCGCCTTGAAAAGATCCGCCACCTCGGCAGCGGTGCCGCTCAGCTTGGCCTCGGAGCCCTCCATCGAAGCCGTGAAGGACTCCAAGGCGGCCCGAGCATCGGCGAGACGCACTTGCAGTTGGCCGATGGTTTCACCATCCAGGCGACGGTCGGCGGCTTCCGCCGCGGCGCGCAAGGCCGCGCAGCTCTCCGTCAGGCGGCGCGCCTTCGCCCCGAGGTTCTCCGCGGAGGTCACCTCTGCGAACGCTGCCGTCGAGGCTTCTAGTCGGGCCGAGAAAGCGGCGGCGCGGTCGGGATCCGTCTGCGCGTAATATTTATCTAAGTCGCGCTCGAGCTCTTGGGCAATCAAGCCCAAGTCACGGCTCGTCGCCCGTTCGAGTTCCTTCACCACCCGCTCGATGGCGCGTTGCGTGGTGACCCCGGAGGCGGGAATCTCATCGCGGGCCAGCTGGGCTGGGACCGGATCCCGCGCGTCCCAGAAAAGTTCGACCTGTAACATCCCTGAAGCCGGACTCACCGCGACGAGGTGGGCGCGGAGCCCACGCTGCACCTCCTCTTGTAAGCGTTCACCGCGCAGACGGTCAGCGAAACCGCGGTCTTCCAAGGTATCTGGATCGAGGCTCAAGACGACCTCGGGGCGGAGGCGCTGCTCGGCATCTATAAAGAGCCCAATGGCGGAAACCTGCCCGACCACCACGCCTTGGACGCGCACGGGGGTTCCCGTCGAGATACCATACACCGAGAAAGCCGGGCGGAAGAGCACGCGGACCAAAGGGGCGTTCCAAGCCCGCCACCATGACCATAGCGCGACCCCGCACGTCAGCACGAGGAGCGTGAGCAACACGCCGCCAAGGGCGCGACGGCTCATCCGGCGGACTGTGGGTAGCTACCCAGCCACTTGACGATTTCGCAACGACCCTTGAGCGCAACGACGGCCTCTTGGACGGCAGACGAATCCCAGTGGCCTGGAAAATCGATGAAGAAGAGGTACTCCCAAGCCCGGCGCCGGCTCGGACGCGACTCGATGCGAATCAGGTTGATACCACGGTCGGAAAAAGAACTCAGGGCGGCCTGGAGTGCACCCGGCTCGTGCTTCAACGTGAGCACGACACTTGTCACCTCTTCTTTAGCGCCCGTGGCGTTAGCTGTGAGCCCAATGACGAAGAACCGCGTCGCGTTATCGCGGCGATCCTGGATACCACGGGCGAGGATAGGGACGCCGCGGGATTCGGCCGCGGAGGCGGAAGCGACAGCGGCGGCACCCTGGGGCTCGCGAGCCACCTGTTCGACGGCGGCGGCGGTGCTGTCGGTCTCGACCAAGGTCGCGTTAGGGGCATGTCGGGAGAGCCACCCGCGACATTGGGCGAGAGCGATATCCTTAGACAGGACACGCGTCACTGCATCGAGGGAGCCGAAGCCCACGAGGCACTGCTCGACGGCCAACGTTACTTGAGCGACGACCTTGAGTTCGGATTCCGCCAAGAGGTCAAGGGAGTGACTCACGACGCCCTCGGTGGAGTTCTCCACCGGTACGACGCCGTAAGAAGCCTCTCCCGATTCGACGGCGGCAAAGATATCGCCAATCGAACGGAGCGGCAGGGACGGCACGCTGGAGCCAAAGGCCCGCAGCTGGGCCTGCTGCGTGAAGGAGCCTTCGGGTCCGAGGTAGGCGACGGGCTTCGCCATCTGGGCGCCGATGGAAAGGGAGATCACTTCGCGGAAGACCGAACGGACGCCGGACGCCGGAATGTTCGGCGCCGCCTCGACGAGGGCGCTCAGGACCTGCTCTTCACGCTGGGGGGCGTAGACGGGGGCGCCCGACTTCAACTTCGCTTCACCAATCGCGCGCGCAACTTCGAGACGCTCGCCCAGCAGGCGTAACATCTCACGGTCGATACGGTCGACCTCACGGCGATGTTGGTCGAGGCTCATGCGGTCGGTGCAGAAGAATCGGCATCAGCCGGTGGATTTTCGAGGGCGACGGGGGTGGAAGTATCGGCGGCGGGCAGGCCCATTTCGGCGTCACCGACGGCCACGGGCGTCGTGGCACGCGTAATCCATTCGGAAATCTGCGCGGGCGACAGGACATCGGATGCGGGCAACTCACCCAGCGTGCGCAGGCCGGTGAAATCGAGAAACTTGTCGGTCGTCCCGTATTGGATGGGACGGCCCGGGAGATCAGCGCGACCCGTCACGGCAACGAACTCGAGCTCCATCAAACGATTCAAAGCGCTATCGACGGAAACGCCACGGATGGCCTCCATCTCTGGACGCGTGACGGGTTGACGGTAGGCGACGATGGAAAGCGTTTCGAGGGCGGCGGGGCTGAGGCGCTGTGGGCGGGGCTCACCACGAAGTAGACGAACCCAATCGGCGTAGACGGGTGAGATCACGAGACGGAAGCCTTCCGGACCTTGTAGGATGCGCGACGCATCATTGGCCTCGCGCATTTCAACCTCGAGGGCGTCGACCGCCTCGCGAATCTGCGTGGCCGTCAGCAACGTCGGCACCTGATCGATGATATCCTGGATCACCTCTTGCACCGGTTGAGTAGCGACGGGGGCGGACGCGGTGCCGGGCTCGGCGCCCGGCCGCTCTTCTGTCGACTCGGAGGCCGATTGGGCATGGTAGCGCTGGACGACCTTTTGGATGTCCTTGATGGAGACCGCCTCGGAGGTCGAGAGCAGGAGCGCCTTGATGATTTTCTTAAGGTTGAATTCCACGGGGGAGAGGGGCGTAAAATTGGATTGTCGGAAAAGGGGGCGGACGGCAGAGTCGGCCCTTCCCACTTATTAGGGGGGTCCCCCCTACTGACAACCGCAGACTTTTCACACCCACATGAGCTCCCCTGATTGCACCCGCCAGCACTCCTCCATCGTCGTGGACGGCGCCGACCGCGCCCCCAGCCGCGCCATGCTCCGGGCCGTTGGCTTCACCGATGCCGACTTCCATAAGCCGGTGGTGGGCGTGGCCTCGACTTGGTCGATGGTGACCCCCTGCAACATGCATATCGACCGGCTGGCCGTGGAAGCCTCTAAAGGCGCCGACCAAGCAGGCGGTAAAGGCGTGATTTTTGGGACGATCACCGTCTCGGATGGCATCTCCATGGGTACGCCGGGGATGCGTTACTCGCTCGTTTCCCGCGAGATCATCGCCGACTCCATCGAGGCCGTGGCTGGTGCGGAAGGCTTTGACGGCCTCGTCACCATCGGCGGTTGCGACAAGAATATGCCAGGCTGCGTGATGGCCATGGCCCGTCTAAACCGCCCCTCCGTCTTCGTCTATGGCGGCACCATCGTCCCTGGCCTACACCGCGGCCAATCCGCAGATATCGTCACCGTCTTCGAAGCCGTCGGTAAGTATGCCGGCAAGCAGATCGACGACGCGGAGCTCAAGGAAATTGAGAAATGTTCGATTCCGGGCGAAGGCTCCTGTGGTGGCATGTATACCGCCAACACCATGGCCTCGGCCATCGAAGCCCTCGGCCTCAGCCTACCCGATAGTTCTGCTCAGCTCGCGAACTCCAAGGACAAACTCGCCGACTGCGAACGCGCTGGCAAAGCCGTATTGGAGTTGCTCAAGAAGAACATCCGCCCCTCGGACATCCTCTCGAAGAAAGCCTTTGAGAACGCCATCACCGTCGTCATCGCCCTCGGCGGTTCGACGAATGCAGTGCTTCACCTCATTGCGATGGCCCACACCGCCCACATCAAACTGACCCTCGAAGATTTCGAACGCGTCGGCCGCAAGGTCCCCGTGCTCGCCGACCTCAAGCCGAGCGGTAAGTACAACATGGCTCACTTCGTGCGTATCGGCGGCCTCCAGCCGCTGCTCAAGATGCTGCTCGATCAGGGCCTTCTGCATGGCGATTGCATGACGGTCACCGGCAAGACCGTGGCGGAAAACCTGGCGAACGTCGGGAACTACGCAGCAGACCAGGACGTTGTCCGTCCCTTCTCCAATCCTATCAAGGCTGATAGCCACCTCCGCATTCTCCGTGGTAACCTCGCGCCCGAAGGCGCCGTCGCCAAGATCACCGGCAAAGAAGGCAGCGCCTTCACCGGCAAGGCCATCGTCTACGAATCGGAAGAAGACTCCCTGAAGGGCATCCTTAGTGGAGAAGTCAAAGACGGCCACGTCATCGTCATCCGCAACGAAGGCCCCAAGGGTGGCCCCGGCATGCGCGAGATGCTCGGACCGACCAGCGCCATCATGGGCAAGGGCTTGGGCAAGACCATCGCCCTCATCACCGATGGACGCTTCTCGGGCGGCAGTCACGGCTTCGTGGTTGGTCACATCACCCCGGAAGCCGCCGTGGGCGGTGTTCTCGCTGTCGTCCAGAACGGCGACAGCATCATCATCGACGCCCTCAAGAACGAAATCAACCTCGCGGTCCCCGCAGAAGAAATCGCCCGTCGCCTGCAGGCTTGGAAGCCCACCCCTTGCAAAGAAAAGCGTGGCACGTTGGCCAAGTATGCGAAACTCGTGTCCTCTGCCAGCGATGGCGCGGTGACCGACGCCGACTAAGCGAGTCCATGCGAGGTGCTCGCAGGCGAGACTCCGGTCTCGCCTGCTTTGTTTTTGCCTCCGCTCAGGAAGCAGGCACCGTGCCCGTATGCTTCGCCCCACCCTGCTCGCCCTCGCATGCCTTGGCACGTGCGCCCTTGACGCCGCACCCGAACCCAACTTCACGCGGCGCACCCTGACCACGGACTTCTTCAGTGAAGGTTGCGCCGTCGGCGACCTCAACGGCGACGGCAAGCCGGACATCGTGGCTGGACCGCACTGGTACGAAGGCCCCGACTTCCGCGTCCGCCATGTTTTGGCGGCCAACCCGGGTCGGCCCTATGACCCGCTCGGCTACTCAGATTCGTTCGTACAACTGATCGCGGACCTCAATGGTGACGGCCGGCCGGACGTCATTACCGTCGGCTTCCCGGGCAAGGAAACGTATTGGTATGAGAACCCAGGCGCGCAGACGGACGTTACATGGAAGCGCCACCTCTTCCTGGCCAAGACTGACAACGAATCACCGCACCTCATTGACCTTGATGGCGACGGCAAACCCGAGCTCGTCTGTATGTCCGAGGGCGCCGTGGGCTTCGTTAAGCTCGCCGCCGATCCCACGCAGCCTGCGAAATTTACCGCCATCAGTGCGGCCGACCCTAAAAAGTATGCGCGCTTCACGCACGGCCTGGGCGTGGGCGACCTGAATGGTGATGGCCTTCCTGATATCCTTGAACGCAACGGCTGGTGGGAAAACCCCGGTCCTAAAGCCCCTGCCGGCACGCTTTGGACCTTTCACGCCGTCGCCTTTTCGGCGGGCCGTAATGGCGGCGCGCAGATGATTGTTACCGACGTCGATGGGGACGGCTTGGCGGACGTACTCACCTCGCTCGACGCGCACCGTTTCGGCCTTTCGTGGTTCCAGCAGCGCCGCGACGCGAAGGGCGAAAGCACTTTCGTCGAGCACCGCATCCTCGACGACAAGCCGGCGAACTCCTTGGGCGGCTTAGTGCTGGGACAGATGCATGCTTTGGTGCTGAGCAAACAAGCATCCGATGGCCGCCCAGTCCTCTTCACCGGCAAACGCTTCTGGGCCCACGGACCGAAGGGAGATGCCAATCCCCTCGCGGTTCCGCTGGTGATCGGCCTGACATGGGTGAAAGACGCCGCTGGCACTATCATCTTCTCGACGCACGTAGCGGATGATGACTCGGGTATCGGGACGCAGTTCGCCGTTGCGGACCTCAATGGCGACGGACGGGCGGAAATCGTGACGGCCAATAAAAAAGGCCTCCACGTCCTGACGCTCCGTCCGTAAGCGGGCGAACGGGATTGCCTCCACCCCTGCGGAGGGGATATCAACGAGGCGATGGCCTCTACCTTCGCCGCTTACTGCAGTCAGCTCATCCACTACCCGGAGCTGGGCTTCTCCCTCGACCTGAGCCGCGCCCCGGCTCCCGTCGGTTTTGCTGAGCGCATGGAGCCCGCAATGCGTGTGGCCTTGGCTGACATGGCGGCACTTGAAAAAGGGTCCATCGCGAATCCGGACGAGAAGCGCATGGTCGGCCACTATTGGCTACGGGCGCCGGAGCTCGCGCCGACCGCCACCCTCACCGCGGAAATCAAAGCGGCCGTCCAAGCCATCCATGCCTTTACGCAAAAAGTGCGCGCCGGCGAAGTGCGAGGTCAGGCTGGTAAGTTTACCGACCTCCTCTGCATCGGCATCGGCGGTTCGGCCTTAGGCCCGCAGTTTGTGGCTGATGCCCTCGGCACCGCGCAAGACACCTTGCGCGTGCACTTTATCGACAACACGGACCCCGACGGCATCGACCGCGTCTTTGATGCGCTTGGTCAGCGCCTCGGCACCACCCTCGTCTTGGTGACTTCGAAGTCTGGCAGCACGCCCGAACCGCGGAACGGCCAGATTGAAGCCGCCCTGCGCTGGAAGCAGGCGGGGCTTTCTTTTGCGGCCCATGCGGTCGCTGTCACCGGCGAAGGCAGCCAGCTCGATAAAGTTGCCGTCGCCGAGCAGTGGCTCGCCCGCTTCCCAATGTGGGATTGGGTGGGCGGCCGCACCAGCGAGCTCGGCCCCGTCGGGCTCCTCCCCGCTGCGTTGCAAGGCCTCGACATCGATGGACTCCTGGCGGGTGCGAAAGCCATGGACGTACTCACGCGCCAAACAGAAGTCGCCCGCAACCCGGCCGCC
>CAIYAN010000192.1 GCA_903924185.1 uncultured Opitutia bacterium
ACGCCTTCCAGCGCGGCTTCGTCGCGATAATAATCGGGATGATCCCAGTCGAGGTTCACGGCGACTGTCACGTCGGGCGAAAAGGCGCCAATCGTGCCATCGCTTTCGTCGACCTCGGCGACCACCCAAGGCGAAGCGGCGGAAGCACGCGCCGGCGGGAAATCCGGGTCGCGAAAAAGCCCCCCCAACACGTAACCAAAATCCGCGCCCGCTGAAGCCAACGCCGAGACCAGCATCCCGCAAGTCGTGGTCTTACCATGGCTACCGCACACGGCGACGAACCGACGGCCCGCAACGCTCTCCGCGAGTAATTCACCCCGACGCAGGACGCGGGCGGCCTGCTGCGTGGCCAGATCAAGCGCTGGATGGCCTAGCTTGACGGCGCTCGAACGACCCACGACGACCGGCGTCCGGCCCGCGGCCCAAGGATCGCGCAGCAAGGGGATTTCGGCCGTCGCTAGATGAGCTTCCATAGGACTGCCCGTCGCGTCATCCCAGCCCGAGACATCGCACCCCGCCCCTTTCAAGTAGATGGCCAAGGGACCGACGCCCATACCGCAAGCCCCGAGCATCCAAGCCGAAGCAGGTACGCTCATGCGACCGGGGCGCGCGGGTCACGCGCGAGCTGGACAGTTTCTTGGAAAAGTTCGTCCCAGCGGTTGTCGGCATCGGCGAGGGCCAAGGCATTGCGCATTTCGGCCAGAGCCGAGTTATTAGAGAGACGGTCGTAAATCAAGGCCGTGGCATCCAAGAGATCTCCCTCCGGCACCAGCAGCGCAGCCCCGGTCTCGACAAAATACTGAGCGTTGGCCGTTTGATGGTCGTCGGCCGCAAATGGGAATGGCACCAAGATAGCCGGCGTCCGGCACGCCGCCAGTTCCGCCAAAGTGCCCGCACCCGCTCGCGTTATGGCTAAATCACATGCCGAATAGGCGAGACCCATCTGGTTGCAAAACGGCAAAAAACGGACGACCGAACTGCCCGCGCGGACTTCCCCGCCCCGGCCCCCAGGGCCCGTCAAACAAAGTACATGTAGTCCGCGAACCGAAATTTCGGCTAACTGCGATTCGACCCATTTCGTGAGGGCCCGCGAGCCCTGGCTCCCACCCGCGACCAACAATAACTTTCCAGTAGTCGGAAAACTTAAAGTTTTCCGGGCGACCTCCTTAGCGGAAGGTCGAATCTCTTTCCGCACCGGAAAGCCTGAATCGTGCTGACGTTTAAGCGGGATGCCTTCCAGCCGCACCCCCGCGGGTAAATGCAAGGCGCGCGCAAAGCGGGCAATCAGCCGGACGGCCTTGCCGGGACGGCGGTTGGACTCATGGACGATGACTGGAATGCCACGTAGCCAACAGGCGAGCGCTGGGCCCACACTCATGAAGCCACCGAAGCACACCAATACATCCGGGCGAAAGCCCCGAAGTAAACGCAAGGAAGAGCCAATTGATGCGAAGAGCGCCGGTAAAAATAGTAACCGGTTTATCCACCCCGGACCAAAGCCACGGCCGCGACCGGCCACAAAAGTAAACTGCGGGTAGTCCGCCGTCATGCGCGCATCCACCGTCTTACGGCTAACCACCAAAACACACGAGTGCCCGTCATCCGTTAGCCGCTGAGCCAAGGCGATACCGGGGGCGATATGGCCACCGGTCCCGCCGCAGGCAAGCAGCACGCGGCTCATGCGCGCGCCTCCTTGGGGGTGAACGGAGACTGCCCAGCCTCGCGGATGCAGTTCAGGATAAGTCCCACCATGCAGGACATGATGACGAGATTGGTGCCACCGTAACTCAGAAAGGGTAGCGAAATTCCTTTGGTCGGTAACAATCCGGTGACAACGCCCATATTCACCAGCGCCTGTAGCACCAGGAACAGGGTCGCCCCCAGGCAAATATTGAGACGATAGAGGTCATGCGAGAACTGCATGGCGCGGAAGGCCAACCAGAAAATCGTTAAGTAGGCCAAGGCCACTAGGACCGTGCCGATGAGGCCATGTTCTTCGCCGATGTTCGCCAAGACGAAGTCCGTGTGCGCCTCCGGTAGGTAGGCACGGACTTGTAGACCGTTGGCGGCGCCCTTCCCAGTCAAGCCACCGACGCCGAAAGCGATCATGCCCTCAAAGAGCTGGTAAGCCTCGTTATCCCGATGCCCCCACGGATCCATGAACGACGTGAAACGGCGGAAGCGGTTACCCCAGTTCAGAATCAAAAGCGTGAAACCTGCGCTGCAGATTACGAAGGTCGGGATAATGTATTTCCAACGAACCCCTGAAATATACATCATCGTTCCGCCGACTGCGGCACAGAGCACGATGGTACCGAGATCCGGCCCCAGCGCGATGCCGAAGCAGATACAGCCAATCAGGAGCGCGGGTTTGACGAAGCCTTCGCGACAATCTAACCACCCGTTCGGAGTAAAAAGATAGGGCTCCCGCGTACTCAAGCGGAAGACAGGTTGCCGCAGGTCGATGGTGTGTCGCTGGATGCGCGACATCATATCGGCGAGGACGATGACGAGGGCGAGTTTACCGAGGTCCGAGGCCTGCAGGCGGAAGAAGCCGAAGTCGATCCAGCGCCAGGAACCGTTCACGGTCACACCGATGCCGGGAATACGGGCGGCGACCATGGCGAGCATCGCGATACCAAGAATCCACCAACGGTACTCGCGGAGGCGCTCGAGGTTGACGCGGAAGGCGAACCAACCAGCCAAGAGTGCGAAGGGCACGTACATCAGCTGGCGATCAAACGCCGCAGTCCGATTTTTCGAACTCAGTGAAATGCCCGCACTGTATTGATTGACGAGGCCAAAACCGATTAACCCCACCGCAATCACCGCGATCCAAAAGGCGTAGCTCCCGAGAAAACGGGGGCTCTCCTGTTTGGGCGCGATGATCATGGGGGAGGGCGGAACTATCCGAAGCGGATTACTTGGTCGGGGCGGGAGCCGGGGCACCCGCATCCACTGCCGGAGCCGGAGCTGGCTCAGCCGTGAAGCGGATAATCTTCAGAGGCTCGATCGCCGGGCCAGCGGGAGCCGCTGGAGTGGCGGGAGCGCTACCCGAGGACTTCGGAGCGGCCGCCGGGGCCTTCGGGGCAGCCTTCTTGGCAGCGCCGGGGGCAGGAATCTTTAGCTTTTGGCCTTCGCGAATCACCGAGTTTCGGGAAATACCATTGCCGGCAGCGAGGTCATCGATGCCTACCTTTTCACGGGAAGCGATGAGGGACAGGGTTTCGCCCTTAAGCACGGTGTGCGTACCACCCACGCCCGCAGGCGTTACTGGGGTGAGCTTGGTGGGCTTAGGGGTCGCCAGCGTCGCGACCGGCAGGGGCGCCAGGCCGGTGCCGCCCGCAGGCGTCAACGAAGTCGCTGGCGTGCCGTTACGGGCACCCGCGGAGTACGCGGTGAGGTCGGGTTCCTTCTCGTAGCCGCTGGTGCTACGGCAGCCGTTGACTCCGACGAGGACGGCGATGACGCAGAGGTGCAGGAGCACGACGGCGCTGACGGTGATGATAGGTCGCATGATGTGTGTGTGGTTGGGTTTGGGTTGGAAGATTGGGTGAAGGAAAAGTTAGCTGCGGTTAGCCAAAGCGGTCGCCGCACGCTCGAAGACGATGCCGCGTTCGGCATAGCCTTTGAATTGGTCGAAACTGGAGAAGCCGGGGCTTAAGAGAATGGCCACGGGGCCTTGCGCATCCTTGGCGGCAGCGACGACGGCGTCCTGCAACGAGGGGAAATAGCGGGCGGGCTTGCCAAGGGCGGTGAGCGCACGCTGGAGTTCAACCCCCGTCTCGCCGATGAGGTAAGCGGAATCAATGCGGGGGGCAATGGTCGCAACAAAGCGACCGAGGTCCCCGCCCTTCCACTTACCGCCACCGACCCAGCGGACCGGGATGGTGAATTGCTCTAACGCGGCGTAGACGGCGTGAAAATTAGTGCCCTTCGAGTCGTTCCAAAATTCGATGCCGCGGGCTTCGGCGACCTTACGGAGCCGATGCGGGGCCGGCCGGAAGAGTTTAGCGGATTCCTCTAGATGACGCAAAGGGATGCCGCGGGACTGCCAATAGCGGACCGCCAAGGCCCAGTTCTCGCGTTGCGGCCAAGACTCGAAGACCGAACCAGCCGGGATGGAGTCGGCGACTTCGGCCCGCGTGGCGATAATCGTGCCTTCGGGCATCTCGATACCGAACTGCTGAGCCGCGGCCTGGACCGACTCACCCACAATCAAGGTACCGCCGACGACCATCCGCTCGACGAGTTTGAATTTAGCGCGGAAGTAGCTCTCGAGGTCGCCATGGCGATCGAGGTGGTCTTCATCGAAATTCGTCCACAGGACGATTTCCGGCGCGAAGTGACGTAAGTCCTCCGCCTGGAAAGAGCTGACCTCGACGACGGCCAGAAAGGCGGCGTTCGAAGAGGTATTGGCCAAGGAGGTCAAGGGCAGGCCAACGTTACCACAGGCGATGGCGTTCAGGCCGGCCCGCTTGTGCGCAAAAGAAAGGAAATCCGTGAGTGTCGTCTTCCCGTTCGTCCCGGTGATGGCAATCGAAGCGCCCGACCAAAGTAAGGCGCCGAAATCCAACTCCGCGAGGCAGAGTAAACCGGCCCGACGGGCCGCCAACATCCACGGGTGCGGCTGCGCAAAGCCCGGGCTGTAGACCATCAGGTCATGGCGAGCGGCTTCTTCCGGACCAAAGACAGCGTTGGCACCTTTCTCGTCGTAGATGACGGACGCAAAGCCCGCCAAGCCCAACGCTTCGGCGACCGCGCGACCGCTCACCCCAGCCCCCAAGATGGCGGCGGGGCGGGTCAAACGACGACGGAGGCTGTCGGGGATTTCGGTCATCCGATTTTCAACGTTAGCAGGCCGAGGAGGCCGCAGAGGAAGGAGAGAATCCAGAAGCGCGCCACGACCTTGGTCGCGGGCCAACCCTTCTTCTGGAAGTGATGGTGAATGGGCGTCATCAGGAAAAGGCGCTGACCGCCCGTCCACTTGAAATAACTGACTTGCAGAATGACCGAGACGGCCTCGACGACAAACACGCCACCGACAATCGCGAGCAGGAAGGGCTGGTGCATCAAACAGGCCACACAACCGAGGGCGCCGCCGATACCGAGGGCACCCACGTCGCCCATGTAGACTTCCGCCGGGGCCGCATTATGCCAGAGGAAGACAAGGCTGCCGCCGACCAAGGCGGCACAGAATACCGCGAGTTCGCCGGCGCCCGGCACGTAGCTGATGTGCAAGTAGTTGGCGAAATCATGGCGACCAGCCAAGTAGGCAACCGCCCCGAAGATGGTCGTCGTGATGATGACGCAACCGATGGCGAGCCCATCCAAGCCGTCGGTAAGGTTCACGGCATTGGAGCAACCCATGCAGACCAGCGCAATAAAGGCCACGGCAACGCTCAGACAGGCAGCGAAGGGCCAGCCGAGTGAATCCTGCGACCAGATCGGCCCTTTCAGAATCGGCAGCCAAATCTCGCAGAGGCTACTCCGATAGGCGGGATCGAGGAGCACGATGCCGATGGCCAACAAAGCGACAATGGCTTGACCACCGAGTTTAGTGCGCGCGGAGATACCATCCGAACTGCCGTGGCGAACCTTCAGCCAATCATCGACGAAGCCCAAGAGGCCCATGCCCAGAAGACAAAAGAGTGACGCTAGGACGAGGACGTTGGGCTTGGCCCAGAGGAGCACCGCAGGAACCATAGCGGCACCGATGAGTAAGCCGCCCATGGTCGGGACCTTGCCCCCTTCCTTGGCGAGGTCACCCATGAGTTCCTTGGAGCGCTCTGGCTGACGGAGTCGGCTGAGCGCACGGATAATCGGGCCCGACAAGAGCATGCCCAACGCCAGCGCCGTGAAGCCGGCCAGAATGGCGCGGACGGAAATATACTCGAAGAGACGGAAGGGTCCCCAGAAAGATTCGAGTTGGTTGAGTAGGTAAAGCATGTCCTAGTGGAACGAAAGTTGAGCGGAAAGGTCGGCCGGCAACGCACGCTCTAAGGCGAAGGAGCGACTGCCTTTGACAAAAATGAAACCCGCATGGGCGGAGACAACGGCTTGGACCTCTGCCAGCGAGGCCGCGGCACGGCGCAGGCCTGAGCCGACCGGCAAGCCCGCCAAGACTTGGGCGGCATCGCCACCGAACGTGACCACGGCATCGCCCGCACGGACAGGTAAATCGGCGCCGCAGGCATGATGAAGCGAAGCGGAATTCACGCCGAGTTCGGCCATGCCGCCAATCACCCAGAGACGAGGCTGCGCGGAACCCTGGCTGAGGTCATCGAAGCAACGCGCAGCATCCAGCAGCGAAACCGGACTGGAATTATAACAGTCCACGTAGAAGGTCTGTGCGGATAAAGCGTGCAGACTGCCCCGCCCTACCGGTGGGGCCCAGCTGGCCAACGCGGTGCGTAAGGCCGTCAGGTCAGTGCCCACTTCGCGGGCGACAAGGACCGCCAAGGCGGCGTTACGTGCTAACCCATCGGAAACTGGGCCCAGCAAAAAGACTTCACCATCGAGGCTCAAAGTGCGCCGACCTTCGGATTGGCCGAGGACCGCCTCCACTAAACGTGCAGGACGCACGGGCGGATTCGCTTCGCCGGCGAAACGCACGGCGATGCAACGGTCGGCCAAGGCTGCGAACTCTGGCCAAGCCAACAGCGAAGCAGGCAAAACCGCGCGGCCACCTGCAGCAAGGGCCGCCACTAACGTCGCTTTCTCCCGGGCGACCGCCGCGAGCGAACCAACGCCTTCCAAGTGAACCGGCGCGACGGCGGTCACAATGGCCAGATCGGGCTGAATGACAGCGGCGCTGACGCCGAGTTCACCCGGCACACTCATGCCCGCTTCAATGACCGCAAAGCGATGGAGGTCGGCACGGAGCCGCAAGAGCATCAACGGCACCCCCAAAAGATTATTGAGGTTAGCTTCCGTGATAAAGGCTGTCGGCCCCAACAGAGCCCCCAGCAAGTCCTTGGTCGAAGTCTTACCGACGCTCCCGGTGACGCCGATGACTGGCCCCGGGAAACGTTGCCGCCAAGCCGCGGCGATGCGTTGCAAACCTGTTTGCGGATCGTCGACCACCAACTGGGGCAACTTATCTGCCACCGGATGCGCCACCACGGCACAAGCGGCCCCGCGGGCACGCGCGTCCACTAAGAAGTCATGGCCATCACGACGGGCTGTCTTCAGGGCCACAAAAGTATCCCCGGTTTGCAAGGCGCGCGTGTCCGTCCCGAATCCGGTCACGGGAGCTAAGGGCGAGGTCGTCCAAGTCCCGCGGGCCCAAGCGGCAAGGTCAGTCGGCGCAAAAGCAGTGGTCATGACGCCGTGCCCCTCCGTAGGTCGAGTAATTCGCGGACCACTTGACGGTCGTCAAAGGGCACCACGGTATCAGCAAATTCTTGGGTCGACTCGTGGCCCTTCCCAGTGACGACCACGCAATCTCCCGGCCGGGCGGCGGCGAGCGCGCGGCCGATGGCTTCACGACGATCGGCAACGAACTCCACGGTCGGCAAGGGACCTAACCCAGTTCGCATGTCTGTAAAGATGGCGTCGATACTTTCCTTCCGCGGATTATCGGAAGTCGCCCACGCCAGATGAGCGAGCTCGGCGACTACCTGAGTCATCGCTGGACGCTTACCGCGATCCCGATTCCCTCCGCAGCCGAAGACACAGAGGACACGGCCCGGCGTAATGGCTCGAAGCATGCGGAGCGCATTACGTAAGGCGTCGTCCGTATGGGCGTAGTCGACGAAGACAGGGAAAGCTTGCCCGACCTCGACGCGTTCCATGCGGCCGGCCACGCCCGGGAAGGAAGCCACCGCGGGCCCTAACGTCAGCGGGTCGCGCCCCAAGGCTGCGGCCAAGGCCAAAGCGCAGAGCACATTGGAGACGTTATAGTCGCCTGGAAGTGGTGAGGAAAAAACAGCGGTGCGGCCTTGCCAGACGACGGTGAATTCCGTGCCCGCCAGGGTATAACGCACATCGGTTGCGCGGAGGTCGGCGGTGGCAGAGAGGCCAAAAGTCAGGACGGGACCGCGGCGACGGCACGCCTCGGCGAGGACATGGCCAGCGGGGTCATCGAGGTTAAAGACGCTGACCCCCGGGACGGAACCGTTACGACCATCGAAGAGGACTGTCTTGGCGTCCAGGTAGGTAGCGAGGTCGCCATGGTAGTCGACGTGATCGCGCGTGAGGTTCGTGAAGGCGGCGGCGGCAAAATGGAATCCATGCACGCGGTCTTGGTGAAGCGCATGCGAACTCACCTCGAGGCAAGCCCCGGCACACTCAGCGTCGGCCATCTGGCGGAAGAAGGCTGCAAGGTCAGCCGACTCCGGCGTCGTCTTATAAGAAGGGATAGAGCGGCGACCAAGGTGGTAACGGACCGTCCCGACTAGACCCCACTGGCTACCATCGGTCTGGAGCAAGTGACGCAGGAGCGACGTCACCGTCGTCTTACCATTGGTCCCCGTGACGCCCACTAATTGCAACGCGGTTTCGGGATGGCCATGGAAACGTCGGGCAACTTCCGCCAAGACCTTGCGCGGGTCGGCGACCTGCGCGGCCGCCACCGCAGGTAAGCCGGTGACGGGGCGGGCGGAAATCACCGCAGCCGCGCCACGGGCGATGACGTCATCCAGGTATTCGTGGCCGTCGGAACGGAGCCCTGGTAAAGCGAAGAACAATGACCCCGGCAGAATGCGGCGGCTATCGGTCACCAGCCCAGTAATCTTCGTTGTCCAATCGCCCGAGCGACCCAGGACCGGGAGGCCTTGGAGCAAGGTTTGGAAAGAAGGGCGTTCCATCGGGGCAAAACGGGCCTGGCTAGGCGTATGGTTCATCGACCGACGAGCGTGGCCGTTGACGCGGCGCCGTTAGGGTTACCCGCGGCCGTGGCGACGACGCCAGCGTTAGCCTTCGGGATGTTGAGCCATTTAATACATTCCAGCGCGACTTCGCGGAAAATCGGGGCCGCTACCTTGCCGCCATAACCCACGCCTTCACCATGCGGCTCATCAATAATGACGGTGATCGCTAGCTTGGGGTCGTTGACGGGGAAGAAGCCCGAGAACGAAGCCACGTGGTGTGAGGTCGAATACTTACCGTCGATGATCTTCTGCGTCGTGCCCGTCTTGCCGGCGACTTCATAGTCAGGAATATCCGCAATGGGGGCGGTGCCACCCTTAGAGCAGACGGCACGGAGCAAAGTCGCCATGGAGGCCGCCGTGTCGGCCGTGATGGCCCGGCCCTTGGAGCGGGGCGGGTAGTTGAGCACGACCTGCTTCGTCTTCGGGTCATCAATCCGGAGGACTAATTGTGGCTGCATCAGTTGCCCCTCGGCGGCGACAACCGACATTGCGTAATGCATCTGCATGGCGGTCACACTGACCGAGTGGCCCATCGGCACGCGGGAAACCGTTAAGCCATCCCACTTCGACGGCGGGATGAGCATACCGCCCGACTCGGCACCCGTCAGGAGGCCCGTGTTCGCCCCGAAGCCGAAGGAACGAATCAGCTTATCGAAACGCTCTTCACCGAGGCGCTCCGCGTAAAGCATCCCAATCTGTACGGTCCCACGGTTGGAGGATTCCCGGACGATTTGTCGGACATCGACGGCTCCAAGCGCGTGCGAATCCGCCGGCAAAGAGACCATCCGGCCTTTGTAGGGCACGGCCGACAGCCCACAGTCGTAGACGGAGTTGGGCGTGATGAGGCGCTCCTCGAGTGCGCCCGAGACCGAGACGATTTTGAAGACCGACCCAGGCTCGTAGATATCGGACACCGCGCGGTTACGCTGGCTATCCATCGGCGCGAGCTTCGGGTCGAAGAATTTATTCAGGTCAAACGTGGGCCAATTGGCCAAACCAAGGATACGGCCAGTCTTGGGTTCGCTGACGATGATAATGCCCGACTTCGGCGTATACTGGTTGGCGGCCTTTTCCAAGGCGACCTCACAGGCATTCTGAACGAGGCTGTTGATCGTGAGTACAACCGTGCTGCCGTCGATGGGCGCGACTTCGCGCAAGCGGTTGCTGGCAATCTCGCGACGACGACCATCGCGCTCGGATTCAATCCAACCCTTCTGCCCCTGCAGGAAACCATCCAGTGACTTTTCAATACCGACCGACGGTACCATCTCTTTGTTAACGTAACCAACGACGTGTGCCGCCAACTGCCCTTTCGGGTAATTTCGACGATACTTGAGTTCAGACCGCATGGCCTTGAGCTTCAGTTCCTGGACCTTCTTCATGGTCGCCTCATCGCATTCCCGCGCGAGGACGACCCAGCGAACGCGGCGGGCGACGCCTTCATCGTCCACGCGGGGAGCGGGGTTGAAGGCCGCTTTGACCGTCAAGAGCGGCAGGCGCAAAATCGCTGCGACCTCGACCGCCCGCTTATGGTCGTCCTTATGGAGTGACTCGGGGTCAACGCCGATGTCCCAGACATCCTCGGACACGGCGAGCAGGTTGTCCTGCGAGTCCCTAATTTCCCCCCGGCGGCAAACCTTCTCCTGGAAAACATAACGCCGCTGGAGTGCCTCCGCCCGAAGGCTAGGGGCATCAATCCAGTGGAGCCAGACCAGGCGACCGATGACAACGAGGAAACAAGCGGACACGACCCAGGCGAGCGAACGGAAGCGCAGTCGCCTGGCGTGCGGAAGGGTCATCGCGCTCCGTTGCCTCCCTGCCCCGTCGTCGGACGGAACGCGATGTTGAGAGCCGTCACACGAGGGCTCGCAGTATTCTTAAGAGGGACCACGGCGGTGACCATGGGGGTAAGGCGGATGAAGGTGACCTGTTCGGGCACTGGGGGCTTGAGATCTTCGCCGGCGATCTGCTTGAGTTGAAGGCTATCCTGCGTCTGGTCGCGGGCACGCTTCAAGGCGTCGAGTTCCTTTTTCGACTCGGCGATGCTGCGCTCGAGGCGCTGGATCCGGGCGCCCACATCGTCGCTGCGTAGGCGCAGCTTCATAATATGGATGGCACCGACGGCCGCGGCGGCAAAGCTCGCCGCGAGCATAGTACCAATGAGGAAGCGACGGGGGCTCATGCGTCGGTACGGCGCAGGGCGCGCAAGCGGGCCGAGCGGCTCCGCGGGTTACGGTGTTGTTCTTCGTCGGACGGCTGCACGGCCTTACGCGTTAGGAGTTCGGCATGGCTGACGCGCTCGTCCTGGAGACGATTATCGTCGCGGTCGACCGGGCGTCCGGCGACCTCGTTCATGTAGCGCTTAACCATCCGGTCTTCGAGCGAGTGGAAAGAGATAACCGCCAAGACGCCCCCCTGCTCGAGTTTGGCGAACGCCTTCGGCAACGCGGCGGCGAGGGCGCCGAGCTCATCATTGATGGCGATACGGATACCTTGGAAAGTCTTGGTCGCTGGGTGCGGTCCACGGGGACCAGGGGGCGGCGGGGCGGCTTCGGCCACGAGTTCGGCGAAGGACGCCGTGCGGGCGAGGCGACCCGAACCGCGGGCGGCCTCGATGGCGTTGACGATCCGGTACCAGCGCGGCTCCTCGCCAAAATCACGGACGGCCTGCTCCAGCTCACGCCGATCAGCACTTTCAAGAAACTCCGCCGCTGTGCGGCCCCGACGCGTGTCCATACGCATGTCGTTCGGGGCGTCGAAACGGAAAGAGAAACCGCGTCCAGCGTCGTCCAGCTGATGCGAAGACACCCCAATGTCCATCAGCACTCCAGCAAAACGACCCTGAACGCGGTCAAGGTCACGGAAATTTTCGGCGTGGAAACACAACCGGGAGCCATACTTGGCCAACAAAGGCGCGGCGCGTTCGCCCGCTTGGGGATCGCGGTCGAGTGCCACCACGGTAGCGCCAGGCGCGCGGTCTAATAAACCCGCCGTATGCCCCCCACCCCCGAACGTGCAATCCATGTAGGCACGGCCGTCCTGCGGAGCGAGGAGCGCGAGGCACTCCTCCAGCAGAACGGGAACGTGGTTGGTCATGGCGGCGGGGCTGTGAATAACGTGTGAGTTGTGTAAGTAACTTTTGGATACTAGCTCAGAGCCCGAGCGCGGCGAGCGCGCGAAGGATGGTCTGGGTCTGCTCGGACGTGCGGTCGACGACCGGCGGATTTTTTGAAAGGATTTGGAAAGTGGTGAAGCCGCCCTTGAAGACGACGTCGCGGCCCAGCTGGGCTTCCTTCACCACGTGCTCGTTGAGCGTGATGCGACCCGCTTTATCACAGGCGACCTGAATACTGTTCGAAGCGAGCAAGCTCAGCGCGTTCATTTTATCGGGATCACTGACCGTCACCTGCTGGGCGGCGTCGGAAATGCGCTTCACCATCACCGGAGGGAAAACGACAATCGCACCGAGCGCGGGATGGAACATCGCCAAGAAACCCGATTCCACAGCGCTCTCGAAACGCCAGGCCGCCGGAATCGTGACACGATTCTTCTCATCCAATTTTCCATGATGGATGCCGGTGAAGAGACTGGAGGTGGAACCAATAGACATGGGCTGGGGGAGTACCCCCATTTCACCCACTTTTCCCCACTCTCCCCCACTCGTCAAGAAATATGCCCCATTTTGTTATCCACAGGCGCGATCCAGGGGCTGGGACCTAACTTATGCGTGAAATCGGTCCATAAACACATTAAGTATTTAATCACCAGTAACTTAAGTGCTAAGAACGGAGGATTTTCGTCTTTCCGCACCCCTCCCCTCCGGCCAGGGGCTGATCTGGCCGGCCACTCCCTCCCCCGCGCCGCCCCCCGTTTTGTAATTACTTTTCACATACCGTCGACGCAGTCAACCCCACGGGCCCGTCCCGAAATCGGTTGCCAACCTGCGTCCGCTGTGTTTCGTTGTGCCTACCGCATCCCTCCTCTCATGAAGCACGCCGTTCCCTTCGCCCTCCTCGCCGCCACGCTCGCCTTCACCGGCTGCAACACCTACGTGGGCGTCGACAACCCTGATCAGCCCAGCTCGACTTACTCGAATGCGACGGGCGCTTTAGTCACCCGCTACAAGGCCTCGCCTGAAGTGGTCTTTAACGCCGTCAAGCGGGCCGTCGACTCCCAGAGCGACACCATGAAGCGCATGGGCGAATCCGATAAGCGCGTGAATAACGAACTCCAGGAAGTGACCGTCTATGCCCGGGCCATCGGTGACCTCGAAATCAAAATTGAAGTCGCCAAGGTCGAAGATCCGGTCACCAAAGAAAACTTCACGCAGGTGACTGTTAAGTACGGCTTCTTCGGCAACTGCGAACAGAGCCAGCAGATCGTCTCCCGCATTTCCCAGAACCTCCGCCGCTAAACCCGTCGGGCGGAACCGCCATCGGACGCCGCCTGGCCTTTTGGCTCGGCGGCGTTCTTTTTTTAAACCAGCATTCACCAAGACATGGGCAACATCTACGGACAGTGTTTCCGCATCGCAACCTTCGGCGAAAGCCATGGCCCAGCCCTTGGCGTCGTCATCGACGGCTGCCCGCCGCGCGTGCCGTTCGACCTCGCCTTCCTCCAGAGCGAACTCGCCCGTCGGCGCCCCGGCCAAAGCAAGCTCACTACGCAACGCCAAGAAGGCGACGTCCCGGAAATCCTCTCGGGACTCTCGCCCGATGGGCTCACGCTCGGCTCCCCGATTGCCATCGTCATCCGGAATGTGGACCAACGCTCGTCGGCCTACACGGAGATGAAAAGTGCCTACCGTCCATCGCATGCGGATTTCACTTACGATGCCAAATACGGTATCCGCGCCGTTGAAGGTGGCGGCCGCTCCTCCGCCCGCGAAACGGCGGCCCGCGTCGCGGCTGGCGCCCTAGCCAAGACCGTCCTCAAACATGCCTGCGGGGCGACCATTACCGCCTGGGTCGAGAGCATCGCCGACATCCGCATGCCCGCGCCGACCAAGACGCCTTCCCTGAAGCAGGTCGAAGCCTCGCCCACCCGCTGCCCCCATCCCGCCACCGCCCAACGCATGGAAGCGCGCATTCACGCCGCCCGCGCCGACGGGGATTCTGTCGGGGGCGTCGTCTGCTGCGTCATCTCCGGCCTCCCCGTCGGTCTCGGCTCACCGGTCTTCGATCGCTTTGAAGCGGAACTCGCCAAAGCCATGCTCTCGTTACCTGCCACCAAGGGCTTCGAGCTCGGCAGCGGCTTCGCCGGCACGTTGCTCAAGGGGAGCGAACACAACGATCTCTTTGTTAAGAAGGACGGCCGCATCCGCACCCTGACGAACCGCTCAGGTGGCACGCAAGGCGGCATCACCAACGGTGAAGACGTCGTCTTCCGCATTGCCTTCAAGCCGACCGCAACCGTCCTCAAGCCGCAAAAAACCGTCAGCCCTGATGGTAAGGCTACCTCGCTGAGCGCGCGCGGCCGCCACGACCCCTGCGTCCTCCCCCGCGCAGTCCCCATCGTCGAAGCCATGGCCGCCTTGGTCGCCGTGGACCATTGGATCCGTGACCGCGGACAGAACGCTCCCTTCGGCCGCTGCGGGCGCAAAGCATGACTCCTCTCATCATCGTCCTCGGTCCGGCTGGTTCCGGGCGGAGCATCCTACTTAAAGAACTAATCGAGAACGCTTGGCCGGCCGCCAAACAGGTCCGCACCTTCCGTGTCAGTAGCGATGCGCCCACCGACCACCCTGCCACCGATTTCTGGACCCTGACCGAAGGCCAAGCAGTCCTACCGGCCCCCGGCACGGAAGATGCGGCCATTTTAGTCTCCGATGGCCGCGGCTCCGTGGTCGACCAAATGGAGTCGTTGCACCGCGCCTTGTATGGCTCCACGCAATGGCAAATCCAGCGTATCGTCACCGTGCTCGATTGCACACTGGCCCATCGCCACCCGGTCGTAGCGGAATGGTATGGCGCCGCCGTTCACTTCGCCGACGCGGTCATCGTGACGCGCCGTTGGGAAGTGCCCGGGCAGTGGCTGAGCAAATACCTCGCCACCTACACCGACGCCTTCTACCCCTGCCTCTTCGTCAACTTACTCAAGAACGGCAGCTTGGCTAATCCCGCCGAGGTCATCGAAGGCGAACCGCTCCGGATGTCGCACATCTTCGATGAAATCGATGCGGTCGACGAAATGGAGTTCGACGAAGACAACCTGCCCGATGAGCCGTTCGACTTGGTCCGGCAGCCCGATAAATATTTTGCGCGTGATGATTATGGCCGCCGCCTAATCTCCGTGCCGGATATCGCGGAAACGCTCCGCGTTGAGGGACGCTAACGCTGCGGCGATGCGCTTCCTCATCGCCACCTACGCTTGGTTCCTGGCCACCCTCCCAGAAGCCTTCGCGCGGGCCAACGCTTGGGGGCTCAGTTGGATACTCTGGGGCCTGCGCCGCCAGATTATCACGCGCAATCTGGCGGCGAGTTTCCCCGAGAAGGATACCGCTTGGGTCTCGCGTATCGGCCGCCTCTCTTGCCGGCGGACCGCCGAGATGGGGCTTTATGCCATCGCCTCCCCTCAGCTGAGCGAAGCGGAGGTGCGCGGCCGTATCCAGCTTCATCCGGAAACCTTAACAGGGCCCCATAGTTTACTTTCGCCCGACGGTCTGGTCCTCTTCGTCCCGCACTTCTCCTTGATGGAGATGATGTCGGCGGTGAAATTACTCGACGCCGATCTGGGCCGACGCGAATGGGTGACGCTTTACCGACCACTCGACCTCGCCGCCGCCGAAGTCTGGGTCAAAGCATCCCGCGAGCGCTTCGGCATGCGCCTCGTTTCCCGTCGCGACGGTTTCGGCCAAACGATGCAAGCCGTGCGCAGCGGCCAAATCGCCGTCGTCCTGTTCGACCAAAGCACGCACCTCGGCGCACAGATGGAGTTCCTCGGCCGACCGGTGGCGACCACCGACCTGCCCGGTATCATCGCCCAACGCTTTAAGGCCACGACCCGCATCTTCTGGTCGGAGCGCACGGGATTCTGGCGCTGTCAGCTACGTAGCCATGCCCTGACGGCCACAGACTCCGTCGGCTTGACGCTCGAGTCTAATGCCTGGCTGGCGGCGCGACTTCGCTCAAGCGACGATGCCTGCGCCGATTGGCTCTGGGCGCATGACCGCTGGAAGCACGGGCAGGCACCAGGCATCAAGCCCCTGCAAACCTAAGGGCTTACTGAGCAACGGGCGCTGGGGTGGCCTCCGCTGGGCGCTCCGGTGTTGTCCGACGCTTACCGTCCGTTTCCTTGCCCCCAGTAGCACTCTTAATTTTGGCCTCCTTCATCACTTCCGGACCATACTTTTCCATCAACTTACGGATATAGCCAAAACGC
>CAIYAN010000193.1 GCA_903924185.1 uncultured Opitutia bacterium
AATTCACCGAGATGCCATTTGCCGACGATTTCGGTGGAGTAGCCTGCTTGCTTGAGGGCATCCGCCAGCGTACGTTCCGCGAGCGGGAGTCCCCAGGCGGCGTGCGGACTGACGATTGAATAGACGCCGGTGCGCGTGGGGTAGCGTCCGGTGAGCAGCGTCGAGCGGGTGGGCGAGCACACGGGCTGCACATAGTGATGCTCCAGAACGGCGCCGGCTTTAGCCAAGCGATCGATGTTCGGGGTCAGGATTTGTTTGCCACCGTTGAAGCCACAGTCGGCGTAACCGAGGTCGTCAATCAGGAGAAAGACGATGTCGGGCTTGGGCGCGGCACTGGCTAGCCAAGGAAGTAGCAAAGCGGCGAGGAGGGCACGGGGGCTCATGGGGTGTATTCACTTATGCCCATTCAGCTGCGGGCTGACACCTAAAATATAGGCTTTTTGCAGGCGGCCTCAGCGCTGCGGGCCGCTGCCGAAACGCGGGCGGACGTCGATGCCGGGCTGCGTGCCGCGGACGGGGCCGCTGCCAAACCCACCGCCGACATCCGTGGCATACCAAGCTTCGAGTTTCTCACGCGCCCACGGGGTCTTCCGCAGAAAGGTGAGGCTCGACTTCACCGAGGGGTCAAAGAGGAAGCAACGGATTGGGATGCGATTCCCCATCTCGTGCCAGCCATGCTTAGCTTCGAGGTATTTGACAATCGTCTCGAGGGTCACGCCGTGGAGCGGATCCCGCGGATGCTGGCGCTGCTCGGTCATCAGGCGCGGCTGGCGTAATCGCGGGCGTACGCCTCGGCGAAATAGGTCAGGATGACGTCGGCCCCGGCCCGACGAATCGCATGGAGCGATTCATCGCGCGCGGAGCGGAGGTCGAGCCAGCCCTTTTCGGCAGCGGCCTGCAACTGGGCGTATTCGCCCGAGACCTGATAGGCTGCGAGCGGAAGGTCAGTGGACTCCCGGAGGTCGCGGATAATGTCGAGATACGCACCTGCAGGCTTCACCATCAGGAGGTCGGCACCTTCCGCGGCGTCGAGCGCAGCTTCGCGGAGGGCCTCGCGGCGATTAGCCGGATTCATCTGGTAGGAGGCCTTGGAGATGGCGGCCTCGCCTGGCTTGCGGGCGCTGCCGACCGCATCGCGGAAGGGGCCGTAGAAGGCGGAAGCGTATTTGGCGGAGTAGGCGAGGATGCCTGTGCCCGTATGGCCGCTGGCATCGAGGGCCGTGCGAATCGCGCCCACGCGACCATCCATCATATCCGAGGGTGCGACGAAGTCGGCGCCCGCTTGCGCGGTGAAGAGGGCCATCTTGACGAGTGCGGCGACGGTGCGGTCATTGTCGACGTCCGTGCCGGCTTCGTTGAGGATGCCGTCGTGGCCGTGCGTGGTGTAAGGGTCGAGTGCGATGTCGGCGAAGAGGACGATGCCGGGGCACTTGGTCTTCACTTCACGAATCGCACGGAGAGCGAGGTTGTTGGGATTCAGCGCTTCCGCGCCCTCTGCCGTTTTGCGCTTCGGATCGATCTTCGGGAAGAGGGCCACACCATGCACGCCGAGGAGTTGGAGTTCGGCGCACTTGGCCGCGAGTTGCGAGAGCGGGATGCGACTGATACCAGTCAGCGATGCGATGGGCTCGGCCTGCTCGCCTTCGGTGACGAAGAGCGGCTGGATCAGGTGGCGGGGTTCGACCACCGTCTCCGAGAGCATCGCACGGATGCCGGCCGACGCACGGAGGCGACGGAGGCGGATGGGCTGGTTCAGGGAGTCCGACATGGGAAGAGGGGAATAGCCCTTTGGCTATGCAAGGGCAACGGCGAAGGAATTAAGGGGCCGACCTGACACGCCAGGGTGTGACACTTTGTCATCCCGCCCCACTTAAAGGGGGTATTTAAAGGCTTAAATCTCATTAAATGCGCTAAAACCAGTGTTTTCAGCCTTGGCATAAGCCCTGCCTATTAAACCCACACTCCTAATACCAACCATATGAGCAAAATCATCGGCATCGACCTCGGTACTACCAACTCCTGCATGGCCGTCCTGGAAGCAGGCGAGTCCGTCGTCATCCCTAACTCCGAAGGCGCGCGCACCACGCCCTCGGTCGTCGCTTTCACTAAGAACGGCGACGTCCTCGTCGGCCAGGCCGCTAAGCGCCAAGCCGTGACCAACCCGAAGAACACCGTCTTTTCCGCCAAGCGCCTCATCGGTCGCAAGTACGGTGAAGTGAAGGGCATCGCTTCCAAGCTGCCTTACAAGGTGGTCGAAGGGAAGAACGGCGACGCCGCCATCGAGTGCGAAGTTGACGGCAAGCCGCGCGTGTTCACGCCGCAAGAGATCGCCTCTAAGGTCCTCGCCAAGCTGAAGGCCGATGCCGAAGCCTACCTCGGTGAGAAGGTGACCCAAGCGGTCATCACCGTTCCGGCCTACTTCAACGACTCGCAGCGCCAAGCCACCAAGGACGCCGGCACGATCGCTGGCCTCGAGGTGCTCCGTATCGTCAACGAACCGACCGCGGCTTCGCTCGCCTATGGCCTCGACAAGAAGGGCGACGAAAAGATTGCCGTCTATGACTTGGGTGGTGGCACCTTTGACGTCTCGATTCTCGAAATCGGCGGCGGCGTCTTCGAAGTGAAGGCGACCAACGGCGA
>CAIYAN010000194.1 GCA_903924185.1 uncultured Opitutia bacterium
GATGGAAATCGGCAACTCCCTCTACGACGCCGAAGGCGCTAAGATTGTCCAGGAACTCCTCGATAAGGCCAAGGCTCGCGGCGTGAAGGTCACCTTACCCGTCGACTTCAACTGCGGCGACAAGTTCTCGCCTGATTCCAATACGCAGCCTGCGACGATGCAGTCGGGTATCCCGGCGGGTTGGGAAGGCATGGATGCGGGTCCCGAATCCATCAAACTTTACGAAGCGGCTATCGGACGTGCGGGTACGGTGATCTGGAATGGCCCTTGCGGCGTGTTCGAGTTCGATAAGTTTGCGGTCGGCTCCCAGGCCATGGCGGCCGCCGTCGCCCAGGCCACGGCGCGCGGCGCGATCACCATCGTCGGTGGCGGCGACACCGCCACGGCGGCGAAGAAGTTTGGCGTCGATACTCAGGTCACGCACTGCTCCACCGGCGGCGGCGCTTCCCTCGAATACCTCGAAGGCAAGGTCCTCCCCGGCGTGGCCGCTCTCTCGGTCTAAAGCTTTCGCCATTAACAATCTATACCACTAATATGTCTAAGCGCACCCCCCTCATCGCTGGTAATTGGAAGATGAACAAGACCGCCACGGAAGGCATCGAGCTCGTCAAGGCGATCTCGGCCGCCGTCGGTATCGACCCGAACGTAAATATCGTCCTTTGCCCGCCCTTCACGGCCCTAACGGCGGTCGGAGCGGCCATCGAAGGTTCGCACCTCGCTCTGGGCGCCCAGAACCTGCACGACAAGACCAACGGTGCCTTCACCGGTGAAATCTCGGCCTCCATGCTGCGCGACCTGCACGTCACGCACGTGATTATTGGCCACAGCGAACGCCGCAGCATCTTTGGTGAAGACGATGCCTTCGTGAACCGCAAGGTGCATGCTGCCCTCGGCGCGACGTTACGCCCCATTCTCTGCGTGGGTGAGCTGCTCGCTGAGCGCGAAGCCAACCAGACGATGGAAGTCGTGCGCCGCCAGGTGGAGAAGGGCCTCGAAGGCGTACCGGCCGCCCAGGCCGACCACGTTATCATTGCCTACGAGCCGGTCTGGGCGATTGGCACCGGCAAGACGGCGACCCCGGCCATGGCCCAGGAAGTGCACGCGTTCATCCGCAAGCTCCTGACCCAGCAGTTTGGCGCCGAGTCGGCGGCCCGCATCCTCATCCTCTACGGTGGCTCGATGAAGCCGGACAACGCCGACGCCCTGTTGGCTGAGCAAGATATCGACGGCGGTCTGATCGGGGGCGCTTCCCTCGAAGCCAAGAGCTTCGTTGAGCTCGTCCGCTCGGCCTCGAAGTCCCTTGCTGGCTAAGTCAAACGACCCTTCGGCACCTAGGCCGACAGAGGTGATTAGCCCTACAAGGCCAATCCCTCTGTCGGCCTAATAGTTTGGAACCCGTCCTATGGCGTGGTTTTGGGACTCGGTAGGCGCAGTATTTGACTGTTTAGGTTTAACATGTTGTTTATCAATATCTTAAGATACTTAAAAACACTCCATTAACAGGTTTATGAACAGGTTATACCCCGCTAACCCCCTAAACTGGTCCAAACGCCCTAAAAATTGGGTTGCGAAGGGGGGGCGGCTTTCGTGCCTCTGTGGGCAAAAGCACCACTTCTCCGCCCGTTATCCCGATGCGTAAGCTCATTAACTTCCTGACCGGCGCCGCCCCTCGCGGTAACTTCTTCCCCCGCTCGGTCAACAGCGTCCCTCTCCAGGTGCTCATTTGTCTCTTGGTCACGGGCGCCGTGGTCGTCGCCGGCATCAACGAGTACGCCACGAACAAGTATTTAAACGTCGGATACACGCCTGATCAGCCCGTGGCCTTCGACCACTCTTTCCACGCTGGTCCCGATTCGGTACTCGGTCTCGATTGCCGTTATTGCCACAACTCCGTCGACAAGTCCGCGCATTCGAACGTGCCCTCGACAAATACCTGTTGGAATTGCCACAGCCAAGTGAAGCCCGACAGCCCGGCGTTGGCCCTGATTCGTCGCAGCGCTGAAACTGGCGAAGCCGTGCGCTGGGTCAAGGTGCACAAGGTGCCCGACTACGTTTACTTCAACCACGCTGTGCACGTGAACCGCGGCGTGAGCTGCGCCGAGTGTCACGGCCGCATCGACCAACAGGTCGTCGTGGGCCAGCAGAAGTCCTTGAACATGTCCTTCTGCCTCGATTGCCACCGCAACCCCGAGCTGTTCATCCGTCCCGTCGACAAGGTGACCGACCTCGCTTGGAAAGCTGAATCTCCCGCAGCGCAGACCGCCCAGGGCACGAAGTTCGTGCACGACTGGAAAGTTAATCCTCCCCAGAGCTGCTCGGGCTGCCACCGCTAATCCCCGCCTTTTTCTTCGATGAGCAAGCAAGTCTTCAATCACCCCGCGCCGCAGCCCGGC
>CAIYAN010000195.1 GCA_903924185.1 uncultured Opitutia bacterium
GGCAATGCGCAATACTTGGCGGCGGCGCTCGGGCAGACCGAAGCCCTGCAAGTCTTACTCAAGCGCAACAATGGTCGACCCGCGGAGACGATGCTGGCGAGGCTGCATGGCGAACACGCGCTTCATGCCGCGGCTCGCTTTGGCCAAGCCGAAGCCGCTCAGGTTATCGTAGAATCCGTGCGCGGTCGCCCATGGGCTGACGAGGTATTGCAGGCCAAGAACGATGACGGCAAGACGGCCGCCCAACTCACGACGGGGGATGAAAACGAGTCGTGGCAAATCTACGGACAGCTGGGCTTGAAGCACACTCCAGCGCAGATGAAACAAGGGCGCCGCGCCGTCCTCGGGTTACTGGAGCCGGGCCAGGCAGGAGAGCAGCGCTGGAGCCAACTCACGGCCGCCCTGCATCAGCCTTGGCTCAGCCACCTGTGGTTCATGTGGGTACTGATGATTCTCACGCTCGCCTTCGGCGGGTGGGCCTGGGTCAATGAGCGCTGGACCCTGCCAGCGATGCCGCGCTGGATGTTGGCCGAATGGACGCGACTCATCTGGTTACTGCCCGTCACGACGTTACTCTTCTGGTGGGCCCGCAAGGATTTCGGCTTCGGGATCGACGGCGAGATGTCTGTCCTCGAGAAGCCCGCCACCTTGGTCTTCTACGGCTTCTTCTTTGCCTTCGGGGCGGCCCTACGAATCCGCGGCGCCGAGCCGGCGCGGATTCCTTGGTTAGCGTGGATTCAGCTCCCCTTCCTGACATTCATCGTCCTCCCACTCGCGTTCTTTTCTGCGTGGTCGAATAATCCCGCCATCCATTTCCTGAGCTGTGGACTGCAAGCCGCCGTGGCTTGGGGTATGACCTTTACCTTACTCGACCTCTTTACCGCGCACTTCTCCAAGCCGATTGCCGCCGTGCGTTCCCTCGCCGATGCCTCGCTCTGGATGTATATCGCGCACCTCCCACTCGTCATCGCCCTCCAACTCTGGATGGTTAACTGGAAACTCTGGCCCATCGTCAAATGCGGGCTCGTTTGCTCGCTCACCTTCGGCTCACTGCTCCTGATTAATCACTTCCTCATCCGCCGCACCTGGGTCGGGTTGTTGTTGAATGGCAAGCGGGCGGCAGCGGATGAAGACCGTGGAAAAGTGCAAACGTGCGAAAGTGGAAAGGTGTGAACCGGAGTGCTGAGTCGAGTACAGAGTACAGAGTACGGAGTGCGTGAGGGGGCTGGTTGGCTAGGGGAGAGGGCAGGAGAGCCGCAGTGCAAATCGGCCGATGTCCTGTGCAAAGGTGCAAACGTGCAAAGGTGTGAACCACAATGATGGTAGGGTCGGCACTGCGTGCCGACCTAGCGGCATCTAAAGGTAGGGGCGTGGCTTCGCCGCGCCCTCCAAACTAGGAGTGCAAGGCAAAGCCTTGCCCCTACCCGATACAATAAAAGCAAAGGGGGACCGGGGACCGGAACGAGGACTAGGTCAGCACGCAGTGCTGACCCTACCTTTTATAGAGACCTTTGCACTTTTGCACAGGCCTTCGGCCGATTTGCACGTTTGCACTTGTGAGACTGCACATGGTGCGGTCCCTACCCGCTTACTTCCCCAACGTCCAGAGGAGGCCGCCGTTGACGTGCTGGATGAACTCCGGCTCGGCGAAGGATTCCTTGGTGTGACCGAGGGCGGTGTAGAACATCCGGCCTTTACCAACGGACTTCGACCAGGACATTGGGTGGGTCTCACCGGGCTTGGTGTTACCGCCCTTGTAAGTCGTTTCGTCGATCACGAGGAGGACGTGGTTCTCCGTTTCGAGGTTCTTAAAGTTATACCATTCGTCCTTGCGCTTCCAATCAGCGGGGAGGTGCTTGGTGGCGAGGTGCTCCTTATCGATGACATGGAGCACGGCGACCTGCTGGGCGGGGTGACCGGCGAAGAGGCCGCCCACCATCTTAGCGTACCAAGGCCACTTCTTGAGCACATCGCCACCCGCGTCGGTGGCGGCATGGACGCCGACAAACGAACCACCATTCTCCATCCACTTCTGAAAAGCTTCACGGCCAGCGTCGCCTTGCTTGGCGGCCGCAGCCTTCTGCTCAGGCGTGGCGTCCTTGGCCACGGCCGGCGTCATCACGTCGCCCGTGGTGCTCATGAAGGCCACCGAACGGTAGCGGGCCAAGTTCTCGGCCGTGAAGACCGCGGGGTCTTCGGAGAAGTCGGTTTCTAAGCCAGCGGCCTTGTATTGAGCAGCGAGCATCTTGTTACCCAGAGGGATGGAGTCGCCGTGACGGAAGCCCGCCGTGCGGGAATAGACCAAGGCACGGGTCGGCTCAGCGGCCGAAGCGACGAGTGAGGCAAAAAGTAGGGCGAATAAAGAACGCATGGGGGCGGGTGGGGATAGGGGTATGGGGATAGGGGATAGAGGATGGCACAAAACAGTGCAACGGTGCAAATCGGCCGATGGCCGGTACAAAGGTGCAAACGTGTGAAATGAAGGGGGACCGGGGAACGGAATGGTGGTAGGGTGGCCGCTTTGCGGCCGCGGGTAGGGGCAAGGCTTTGCCTTGCCCTCCTAGCGTGGAGGGCGCGGCGAAGCCACGCCCCTACCTTTAGATGCAGCTAGGTCAGCACGCAGTGCTGACCCTACCTTTCCACATTTCCACCTTTCCACCTTTGCACTGCCTCTCGTCCCCCTACCCCCTGTCCTCATCTTGCTCTTCCCTCCTTCTACTTTTCGTCTTCAATCCCGTCACCCCATTAGGACTCCCCGCCTACCCCCTATCCCCTACCCTTCATGCCCACCCCTCGTCTTGATCGCCGCACGTTCCTGCGTAACTCTGCCCTCGCCGGCTTCGCCCTCGGCTTCCCCTCCATCATCCCAGCGTCCGCCCTGGGCAAGGACGGCACCGTCGCTCCTTCCAACCGTCTACAGCTGGCCGGCATCGGCCTGAAGAGCCAAGGCGGCGGCGACATGCGTAACCTGATGTCGAAGAAAGGCGTCCAGGTCATCGCCGTCTGCGACATCGACAAGCGCGTGCTCAAATCTTCGTCCGACGCGGTCGTGAAGGCCGGCCAAGCCGCCCCGAAGCAGTATCAAGATTTCCGTGAACTCCTCGCGAAGGAAAAGCCTGATGCGGCGGTCATGGGCCTACCCGACCACTGGCATGGCGTGATGAGCTGTGCGTTCCTCCGGGCGGGGATTGACGTCTACGGCGAGAAGCCGCTCGCGAAGACCTGGGCCGAAGGCAAAGCCATCGTCGACACCGTCAAGGCCAACGGCCGCGTCTGGCAGACCGGTATGTGGCAGCGCTCGACGGGTAACTTCCGCCGCGCCGTCGAAATCATCCGTAATGGCGAACTCGGTAAAATCCTGCGCGTCGAAGCCGGCACCACGACGAACAACCATAAGATTCCCGACGCCCCCAAGCCGGGCGAAAAGCCGCCTGTCGAAGTCGATTACGACCTCTGGGTCGGCCCGTCCGCCTGGATGGAATACGACCCGCGCGTCTTCCACTTCCACTGGCGCTGGCACACCAATTTCGGCGGTGGCATGGTGCTCGATTGGGTCTGCCACCACGGCGATATCGCCGCTTGGGCCATCGGTAAGGACGCCGAATTCGCCGTGGCCGTTGAAGGCACGGGCGAACTGCGCGAGGCCCCCTGGAATACGCACCGCACTTACGACTACACGCTGACCTACGCCGATGGCGTGCAGCTGAACGTGAACAGTAAGTTCGAAGGCGTGAAATTCACCGGCGAGAAGGGTTCGCTCTTCATCCGCCGCGGCGGCCAAGAATGCAGCATCAAGGGCCTCTGGGAAAAAGACCTGGGGCCAGACGCTTGGCGCTGCCCCGGCACGACGGATCACTACCAAGAGTTCGTCGATTGCTGCCAGTCTCGCCGCAAGCCGATTTCGCACGCCCTCGCGGCGCACCACGCCACGGCCATCGGCCACTTCGGTAACGCCGCCATCTTCACGGGCCGTAAGCTCAAGTTCGACGCCGCCACCGGTAAGTTCAACGACGATACCGCCACGGGCATGCTCTCGCGCGAGCTGCGCAAGCCTTGGTCGCTGGAGAA
>CAIYAN010000196.1 GCA_903924185.1 uncultured Opitutia bacterium
CCCGAGGCGCTGGAGGCCGATGAGGGCCTGCAGACGGACGCGTGGGTTGGCATCCTTGAGTCCATCGAGGAACGGCTGAACGGGGACGCCCGCGATTTCGGAAGTACGGTCAGCGAGGGCGCGGAGGGCAAACTCGCGGACAGCGTCATCCTTGGTGAGGCCAACCAGGCCGGGGGTCGCATCCTTCCCCAGCATCTGCTTGTAAGTGAAGATCGCGGCGACGCGGTGATAGAGGTGTGCCTTGCTGGCGGCAGCCAGAGCCAGGACGGCGGGGGCTTGGTCGCTCTTCTTAATATCGATGAGCCGACGCGAAGCTTCGAGGCGCTGCACAGCGCTGTCGGAAGCGAGCAGCTTAACGAGTTCGGCATCCGAGACCTTGTTCACGTCCACATACTTGTTCGGGGTCACGCCCGTGGCCACGACCTGCTGAATCATGCCCTGCTGCTTGCCCTTACCGAGGTAGCTGAAGCCACCCGCGCGCCAGTCGGCGATGTAGAGGCGAGAGCTGCCGTCGACGTCGATATCCGTCGCGTTCTTAACCTTATGGAAGGTCTGCTGCTGGGCGACGAACGTGGCCTCGAACTGCTTAATCGGGTGATTGTGAATCGTGCCCGTGGTCCAATCGCAGGTGAAGAGCGTTTCGCCCCAGCCCTTAGGGAAGCCGGGCTCGCTGAGGTAGAGACCGCCGGTGCCCGAACCACCACCGTAGTCGGCCAGCGGGCGGGCGATTTCATCGTCGAAATTCTTATACAGGCGAGGGTAACCCGGGTTGGCGAGGGACGTGAAGTGGTGGAAGCGCGTGTTCCAACCCTTGCCGTCATTAGTGTTGTCGCGCGAGAAGAGGTCGAGCGTCGGGGAGATAGCCGTATCGCAGATATTGCGGGTCATCTCGGTGTAGATCTCCAACTCGGAACCATCGGGACGGACGCGCATCACGCCGCCGCCGTAAAGCGTCACGCGCTTACCGTCGCGGCCCTTGGCACCGTCCTTGTCTTTTTCGATACCTGCACCGAAGTCGCCGACCGCGATGTAGAGCCAGCCATCGATGCCCATGCGGCAACCGTTAGTGGTATGGTCAGCCCCGCGTGGGTGTTCAATCCCACCGCCGAGGCCATCGACCAAGAGAATCTGTTCATCGGCCTTGCCGTCGCCATCCTTGTCCCGGAAGGCGGTGAGGAAAGGAGGGTTCACCAAATAGAACACGCCACCCACCCAGTGACCGCCGCGCGGCGACTCCACCTTGGCGTACTCGATCATCACGTCGGCCTGACCAGCCCCCTTGGTGTCGCGGGCGAGGAGGATGCGGCCCATCCCCTTGATGTGGCCGAGCGAACCGTTTTTGTCCGAAGAAATATAAACGTCGCCGTTAGCGGCGGCCGCGACGGCCGTCGGGTAGATTTCGGGCTCCTGGGTGGTGCCGACGAATTCACGGATGGTGAAGCCTTCGGGCACCGCGTGGGCGGCAGCAGCGAAGAACAGGAGACTTAGGGTGGGGCGTACCATAGGATGCGGGGGTAGAAGGTGTAGATGTAGGGTTTTCGCTCCTTGTTCCAAGACCGAACGATAAAAGGGGCCCACGGAGGGCTTGCCCGAGCGTTAAACAGGCCTAACCCTCCGATTATGCCTGCCGCCCTGCCCACGCTTTTTCCCCGGCCACGGGAATTGAGCCGGCGTGACGGCTTCTTACCGGTGCCGGGCCAGCCCCACCCCACGGCCCAATTTCTGGCCAACCTGCCCGCGACTATCGCCGAAGCCCAAGCGGCGCTCGCGGTCCAGTCCAGTGCACCCTGCCGCAGTGAGCACACTGCTAACCTCGGCGTGGATAGCTACACGCTCGCCATCCAGCCTGTCGGTATCCTGCTCCAGGCCAGCTCCGCCGCGGGCCTCCTCTACGGTGCGCAGACGCTGCGCCAAATCCACGCACAGAACCCGGACGCCCTGCCCTGCCTCGAGATCCTCGACGGCCCCGACCTACCGGTGCGTGGGTTCATGCTCGATGTGTCCCGCTGTAAAGTGCCGACGCAAGCCGAGCTACTCGCGCTCATCCGCGCACTCGGACAACTGCGCGTCAACCAACTCCAACTCTACGTCGAACATACCTTCGCGTTCCCTGGTCACGAGGATGCTTGGCAGGACGCCTCGCCACTGACGCCGGCGGAAATCCGCGAACTCGACGCGGCTTGCGCGGCGCTCGGCATTGAACTCGTTCCCAACCTTAACACCTTCGGGCACATGGAGCGCTGGCTGCGCCATCCACGCTACCGGGCGCTCGCCGAATGCCCCCAAGGCTGGATCCACCCGCTGACCGGACAGTTTAAAGAATTTCCCGGCACGCTGAAGCCGGACGACGCGTCGCTCGCCTTCGTGGCCAGCCTACTCGACGACTACCTACCCTGTTTCCGTAGCCGCCAAGTAAACATCGGCGGCGACGAACCGTGGGAACTCGGGCAAGGCTTCAGCCAGGAAGCTGTCGCAATGCGCGGTAAGCACCGCGTCTACCTAGACCATCTACACAAACTCTGTGCCCTCGCCACGGAGCGTGGACACACCCCGCAGTTCTGGGGCGATATTCTGCTCGAGGATCTTACCCTTGCGCAAGACGCCCCGCAGGACGCGTTACCCGTGGTTTGGGGTTACGACGCGGGGCATCCGTTTCAGACGCAATGTGGACGACTGCAAGAACTCGGCCGCGCCTACCTCGTCGCTCCGGGCACCAGCGCTTGGCAAAGTTTTACGGGGCGACTCGACAACGCGCTCACGAATCAGGCTGAAGCGATCGGCGCCGCCCGCCAACACGGCGCCCGCGGCGTGCTCGTCACCACCTGGGGCGATAACGGTACGCACCAACCGTGGCCGACAGCGTGGCTACCGATGGCCGCGGGCTTAGCCCAAGCTTGGAGCTTCACCGCCAACCAAGAGCCCAGTGCGGTCGCCGCCTGCCGGATACTCGGTGGCCTCGCCGACGACGACGCGCCCGCGGTCGCCGCGGCGCTCACACACCTGGGGCAGCTCGATAACCAAATCGCCAAGGCCAATCGTAACAAGAGCCTCAGTTGGGATTTCCTCACCGCGCAACCCGCCGCCCTCGCGGGCTTCGTCGCGGGCATCACCCCTGCCGAACTCACGCGCTCACTGGCTTACCTCGAGGAAAGCGCCGGCCTCGTCGACGCCATCCAAGATAACCGCGTACGCACCGAACTCTCCGTAGGTCTCGAGCTAGCGCGCGCCGGCTTACTCCGGGCCTCCGGTCAACCGCTGAACGCCACGGCGTCCCGCGAACTGCGGGAACGATTCGAACACACTTGGCTAGCCCGCGCCCGCCGCGGCGGACTCGCCGAAAGCGTCGCCGGTCTAGGCTTAGGCTAAGGCTTACTTGGCAACCGGAGCATCCTTCGCCGACACTGGCTTGGCTGGAGCGATATCGCCTGCGACGACCGTGGTCCGGCCAGCGACCTGGTTCTGCGTAATCTGAATATACCCACCGCGCACGACCGCCTTAGTGTAAGCCGCGTCCTTCGTGAAGTTCACATAGGAAACCTCCGCCGAGCCGCGCGGGCAGGACACCATCAAGACAGGCTCGCCAGAGTTATTACGGCTCAGCCGGATCTCCACCGTGCCGGCCACGTATTTCACGAGCCCCACCTCGGTGCGCACCAAGCAAACACTACGCGCGCTGAGCCAGCCGGTCTCAAGGTCGAGGCCACCGCGCTGCAGTTCCATCTCAATAATCGAATAGCCGCGCTCGTAATTACCGTCGCCCGTTTCGACGCGGTAGGGATTGCTGTGCCCCTCGGGCTCGCCGAGGAGGGTAAGGAATCGCAGGCCGGAATTTTCCTGCAATGTGCCCGCGACCCCATTGAAGAGGCTGAAGGAAGCGGCCGCCGCGGCGGGGGTTTCGAGGGTCGTGCCCCGTTCGGTGTAGGCAGCGACCTTGAGCAGCGCGACCTTGTTGGCCGGGCTGCGCATGATGACCGTGCCTTTGGCCGGCGCCACGAGGACCAAGCCATCATGCAGTCCCGAAGCGGCCTGGGCGGCCGGGGCATAGGGCGAGCCCGAGCAACCGGAAAAGAGGCTGACCGTGGTTAAGGCGGAAAGGGCGAGGAACGAACGCATGCCGTCTTATGAGAACCTCCCCCACCGGAGGCAATACGCCACTCACTGAAATGCCCTCAACCCGCCGGGTTGACTACGCCCCCGGACTGCATGGAATGCACGAACCCCCGCGCGTGTTGCCCCTGCCCTCCACTCGACTCCTACTCCTCGCCTTGGCCTCTGCCTGGGCCAGCGTAGCGCTGCCGGCCGCCGACACCCCCGTCATCGGGGCACCGGATGTTCCGCCCGTGCTGGCACCAGGACCGAAAGCTCCCGACCTGCCGAACGACGTGCTCTTCGCTGGGGCCGTCCCGCACCTCCAGTTAACCATCACGCCGGAGAATATCGCCAAGCTCCTGCAGGACCCGCGGACGCTCGTCCCGATGACGATGAAGGAAGTCGGCGGCGCAACTTTGGAAAACTGCTCGGTCAAAATCAAAGGATCCGTCGGAAGCCTCCGCCAAATTAACCAAGACCGCCCGGGGCTTTCGATTCGCACCGATAAGGTGAAGAAGACGCAAGAGTTTCGGGGCATCGCCAAATTCCAGCTCAATAACTGCGCCCAAGATAATACCTACCTGCATGAGCAGATCGCTGGCGAGATGGCCCGTAAGGCCGGCATCCCGGCGTCGCGCTGTACCCATGCCTTCGTCACCCTCAACGGGAAGGTCCAAGGCACGTACGTCTTAAAGGAAGGCTTTAATACCGAATTCCTCCGCTACTTTTTCAAAAATACCACCGGCCACCTCTACGACGGCGGTCTGCACCAGGACATCCACCCCAACCTCGAGTGCGATCAGGGCGACCCCGCCGAAAAATCGCGGCTGTCCGAGTTCGTCTCCGCTCTCGGTGAACCCGATGCTGCCAAGCGCGCCACCCGCGTGGGCAAAATCTTGGATATCGACGCCTACCTCCGGTATCTCGTGATGGAAAATATCATGGTGCACGGGGACGGTTATTCCTACCGAGCCAATAACTACCGGGTCTACGAAAACGTCGACGACGGTAAGTTCGTCTTCATCATGCACGGGATGGATAATATGTTCGGCGTTGATGCCTACGGACAGAGCAGTCCACGGGCCTACATCCACTCCTCGCCCGTCAATGCCCCGCTCTACCCGGGCGCCAGCGTCACCGCCGTGTCGCAAGCGCTCTGGACCTCTAAGGACGCCCCCGCCCTCCGC
>CAIYAN010000197.1 GCA_903924185.1 uncultured Opitutia bacterium
GAAAAGCGGTAGACGCGAGCGGGCGGCACGCTTGCGGCCGAGCTCATCGCCGGGCACGCGGCGGATGTCCTGGGGAATCAGTTGGCGCCACTCACGGTCGGCGGGACCCATGAACGCGTCGCGACGCGGGCTGAAGAACTGACGGAGACGGGTAAAGAGGTTCATGCAGAGCGGGAGGCGCGCGCGGCGGCGCGCGCAAAGACAGGGGCGGTCATACGCTGCACAAGCGCGGGGAAATCAAGGCCGGCACAGGAAGCGCTCTTAGGCATCAAACTAGTTTCGGTCATGCCAGGCATCGTATTGATCTCCAAGAAATAGAATTGTCCGTCCGGTTCAAGAAAGAGGTCGGCCCGGGCGAAGTCGCGGCAACCACAGGCCTGAAAGAGCGCCTCGGCCGCGGACTGGATACGTGCGGTGAGGTCGGCCGAGACCGGGGCCGGGTAGATATAGTCCGACGAGCCCTTGGTGTACTTACTCTGGTAATCATAGACGCCCTTGCGGGGGACAATCTCGACGAGACCCATGGCTTGCCCGCCTAAGATGCCGATAGACATCTCGCGGCCCTGCAGGCGCCGCTCGGCCATCCACTGGCCGGAAGGTGGTATCTGGGCCAAGGCAGCGGCGATGGCCACCTCCCCGTCCACCACGTAAAGGCCGACGCTACTGCCCTTGTCGGCCGGCTTGAGCACGACCTGCGGACCGAGTTGCGTCATGAGGGCAGCGGCGGTGGGCTTAGCGGCACCGGCAAAGGCGACCTCCGGGATGGCTGGAACACCCGCGCTGCGCATGGCGTTCTTGGTGGCCACCTTGTCGAGGCAGAGACGGCTGGCCGCAGCCTCGCAGCCCGCGTAGGCGACACCCCGAGCGTCTAACTCCGCTTGGACGGCCCCGTCCTCCCCATAGTCGCCGTGGATAACCGGGATCACAACCTGGCGGGCGGCGTCGAGCCACTCGGGTAGTGCGTTGCGCTCCAACTCGACCAAGCGACAGCCCGGCAAAGCCCCGGCTACGGCCCGACCCGAGCGAAGCGAGACTTCGCGTTCCGGCGAAACGGCACCGCAAAGCACGACAGGCTGTAAAGGCAGACTCATAGTAAATCTTTCCACTCGCGCCCGAGGGCCACGATTTCAGGTTGGAGAACGCACCCATGGCGCTCTTGCACGGCACGACGGACCTCGCGCATAAGGGCGAGAACATCGGCCGCCCGGGCGTCCCCGAGGTTGACAATGAAATTGGCGTGGATGGGCGAGACCGTCGCTGCACCGACGTGCGTGCCCTTGAGGCCGCTGGCTTCGATGAGCCGCCCAGCCTTATCGTTATCAGGATTACGGAAGACGCACCCGGCGCTCGCATCCCGTGGCTGGGAAGCCCGACGCTTCTGGCCCATCTCATCCATCGTCAGGCGAATCGCATCCGTGGTCGCCGTCCCGCGGGCGCGCAGGACCGCCGACAACACCACGGCCCCATGCAGCTGCGGACAATCACGATACAGGGCGTCAAAGCAATCGCGCCGGGCCGCCCGAACGACCCCACGAGGCGAGAGCCATTCGACCGACTCGACGACATCAAAGATCCAGCCACCCATGGCGCCAGCGTTCATGCGCAAGGAACCCCCGATGGTCCCCGGAATGCCTTCCAGAAATTCGAAGCCGGTGAGGCCAGCCTTGGCGGCGAAGCCGCAGAGTTCTTTGAGCTTGGTGCCACCCCCGACGCGGAGACGTCCGTCTCCAAGGTCGGTCACCTGCCCCCA
>CAIYAN010000198.1 GCA_903924185.1 uncultured Opitutia bacterium
ACCGAGCCACGGTAGCAACCGGCCCAAGCGGCGATGAAGCCGAAGGCGATGGATTTGATGAAGCCGACTAAGAAGCTCTTAAACTTAATCGCCAGGATAGCCTGCGTGAGGTACTGTTCGATGCTGAGGTCACCAGCACAGGCGACAATCATCCCGCCAAAGATGCCGACGAAGGTGGCGAAAATGGCAAGCAGGGGGACCATCAAGGTGACGGCGAGGATGCGCGGCACCGCAAGGTATTCGATGGGGTTGATGCCGAGCGAGCGCAGGGCATCCGTTTCTTGGCTTACGTTCATGCTACCCAACTGAGAGGCAAAAGACGTAGACATCCGGCCGCAGGCGATAACGCCCGTCATCAAGGCTCCCATCTCGCGGGTCATGGCCAGTGAGACGAGGTTGGCGACATAGACGCTGGCACCGAGCTGACGAAGCTGGATAAGGCCTACATAGGCCATGATCAGGCCCGTCAAGAAGCCTAGCAAGGCGACGATAGGTAGGGCATCCACGCCAGCGGTCTGCAGTTGGAGGGTGAAGTCGCTCCAGTTGACCCGAGCCCTTCCAATGCAAGCCCGGGCAAAGCCCACGGCGGTTTGGCCGATATGGTCAAAAGCCCGTCCCCAAGAGTGTGAGCTTTCGATACCCCAAGAACCAAAGTTTTCAAAGAAACCAGGGGAGGCCGGTCGATCGGAACTGAGGGTAGCTTTCTCGGCCATCTCGACTAAAGACTGCAACCGAGGGGGTAGGGCGCTGAGGTCGCACTGGCGGACATTCTTAAAATGCCCATAAAGCCAGGCGGGGAGCGACGAATCAAATGCCCCCAGTGCTTCCGCTTGGACTTTAACTTTATCCCCTTTGAAAGAGATTCGGGGGAGGCTGTCTTGAATGGTCCAATCACCCGATACGACCACGAGGGTCAACCCATCGCTCAGGACCTCTGTCCTGGCGGTCGGCGCTCGTGCAGAATTATGCGACATCCTGACAGTCAGATACTTGGGCGGTGAATAGTTCACAAGCAGAAAGGCGTTGTGACGCTTGGCTGAAACGGCTTTGCTCCCCATCTGATTCATGCGGTCCTTCCCCCTGATTGCCTTCATGGCTGTGGTTAAACTTGGCGCCACACAGACGTTGCCGCTGACCTGGAACTCGCCCATCCCTTTACCCCACCCAGGGACAGTCCTTTCTTTGGTCGAGGAAAACGATAAGTTCGCCCCGACCAACAAGGACCGCTACTATACGCAGGGGCTGCGTTTATCCTTTAATACGGACGAAAACCACTACTGGGCGTTGACCCAAGAAATTAATACTCCATCTGATACGAACAATTCGAATCCACCCGATACGGACTTACCGTATTCGGGCGCGCTCTACTTGACCTATGGTTATGGAACCGTTCTGGAGCGTGGCGGCCGGCGGGATTGCCTGTTTACCGCGGAATTCCAGTTGGGCGTCGTCGGTCCTGCTTCCGGAGCACAAACCGTCCAAAATAGGTTCCACGACTTGGTGGGGATTGCACACCCCGCTGGCTGGGACTACCAGTTGCCCGACGAGCCGGCCATGAACCTAAACCTCGAGTTTAAACGTCGCTTTGACCTCGATGGCGGAAAGCGAAATCTTCGTGATTTGATCGCGCGTGGGCAGTTGCAGCTCGGCACGTTGCGGACCGAGGTGGTGCTGGGGGTGCAGTACCGTTGGGGCTGGGATTTGGATCGCTCGTGGGGGCATGGTACCATTCGGCATTCGAACGCCTACCAACCGGTCGAGGGCTTCAATTTGCCAACCGACGGACCAATGATTTCGTCTTGGTTCTTTCTGGATGCGCAGACCGAGGTCATTGTACGCAACTACGCCACCGATGGAACCAACTTCGTAAATTCACGCTCCGTCACACGGCGGCCAGTGGTCCTCCAACTTTCGGCTGGAACGACTTTTCACTTCTACCACTTGAGCGGGACATACTTCCTCAGCCTAAGGACTAAGGATTTCGAGACCCAGGAAGACTTTCACTGCTTCGGGGGCCTGAAGGCCGACATCAAATTCTAATGAGTACCCTGGCTGTCGTCGATATCGGTTCGAATTCAATCAAGGTTTCGATTCTCAATCGCCAAAACGGGCTCGAAGTACTGCGGGCATCTGAGCCCGTCCGCTTGTTCTCGACCGCGGGTGGTGAAGTCATCCTATCGGCTGAGGTGCTTGAAGCGGGTGCCCAAGCCGTGGCTCGGCTGGTCGCGATTGCCCGTGAACAGAAGGCTGATCCGATCGTCTTATTAGGCACCAGCGCCCTCCGCGAATGCGGCAACCGCGGAGACTTCGACGCCAGGTTAAGAGCCCTAACTGGCCTGGGCTTAACGCTCGTCTCTGGAGAAGTGGAAGCCCGTTTAGCCGCGGATGGCGTCCGTTCAGACCCCGCCTTGGCTGGCTATCAACACATCTTCGCGTTCGACCTCGGTGGCGGGAGCTTGGAGGTGATGGAAATCCGCGGCCAGCGTTGCACGTTAGCCCGTAGCTTTCCCTTAGGGTCAGTCCGCCTCACGCAGACACTACTCAAGGGTGCCCCCGATCCGGTTAGCGAGTCTGCACAGGCTGCTTTTCGCGCAGATGTTCTCCAGTGCTTGGGCGAAGTCATTCCGTCGAACGTGGCCGAACGCGCCCTCATTGTCGGCGCCGGAGGAGCGTTTGCGGTGATTGCCTTATACTTAGAGGCGCTTGGTGAATCCCCGGTCAGTGGCCGTCTGCCGTTATTGCGAATCCGTGAACTCAAAGACAAACTTTGCCGAATGACCGCCGATGAACGACGCACCTTACCAGGAATCCCTACTGACCGCTTAGATATCATGCCAGCGGCTTTACTGACTTTGTGTATCTTGGCCGACCTAACGGGCGCGGAAGCTTTCCAACTGACGCATCGGGGCGTTCGACATGGCATGGTCCAACTCCTCATGGGCGAATCCGGTAAACTATTTTCATGAAAGTTTTTCTCTACTTCCTCTCGGGGTCACTCCTCGCTGCGGCCGACTCGGTCTCGCAGGTTGGGCAGTTAAGCCGTTTTGAACCAGCGAGTCGCTCCGCGATCTTTAAGCCGAGCGAAGCTAAGCCAGGTGCCCCCGTGACCGTTGCGCTCCAAGCCGGCGACCTCGAAATTGCTTGGGCTAAGCAGGTCCGCTGTACCTTGGTGCAACGTGATGGCAAACTATCGGCGGAAGGCGTGGTTTCGGCTGACTCCGAGGAGCTTCGGCAGGAGCAACAGGTCGTGGAGGCTCTGCGCCGAGATACCTTTGAGCGTGGGCGGATCGTGATGCGCGGCGCCAACGACCTCATGCCTATGATGGCCCTCTGGGATCAAGACGGGCAGTTCCGGTTGAAGAAAGACTTTCTCGGCGCTCCCTTGGCGATCAACTTCGTCTTCACGAGTTGCCAGAATGCCCGCATGTGCCCCGCTTCGACGTCAGCCATGCGCAAACTGGCCGACGAATTAGCGAAGCGGCCCGCCCTAGCCAATGTCCGTCTGCTAACCATTACCTTCGACCCTGAAGTGGATACCCCCGGCATCCTCCGCACCTATGCGCAGGGTTATGGGATCGACTTTAAAAGACACAGTTTCCTGACCGGTCGCGAAGCCCACATCAAGGATCTCATGCGCCATTACGGCATCCTAACGACCCGGAGTGACGGCACGATCCTGCACAACGCCGCCTTGGTGATTGTCAGCCCCGAAGGACGCATTGTCCAACGCCGCGAGGGTGCTGTATTTGACTCTACCGAGGTTGCCGAGTACTTTGCACGTTTCGCCGAGCCTTCTAAACCCCGATGAGCACTACACGCCAAATCTGGATTCTGACCGCCCTAGCGGTCGGCGCGTTTTTCGGCTTACGCTCTTTGCCAGATACTCAGTGCGCCTTCCTGCACGCCGCCCATGAGCCCGTGATTTCGCAGGGTGTTCAATTCTGCGGGGTCAATGAGGAGGCTAACTTCTATTCCCCTAAGGCCTTGCGATTCCCGGTGAAACTCGAGCTGGCGTTTAATGATAATGGTCAGGGTGGGTCCCTCCGCCTCATCGGTGATGAGGGTCGACCGATCCTGCCCTTTGAAGTCGGGGTCTCGCACACACAGAAGGTCCACCTGCACCTCCGACAGGTCACGGGACGAAAGGGCTATATCCACGTTCATCCGACCCCGACCGATGATGGTACTTGGCGCTTTGTATTGCCCACCTGGTTTACGGAGGGAAACCCTGGCGGCGACTTTCAGGCCTACGTTGATTTCGTGACGCTCCGTGCGGGCCGCGTCCTGCTAGCCGAAGCGACCGCCAGCCTCGAGGTGCGATCCTTGCCCAAGCCGCCGCTCATCTCTCGCAATCAGGTGAAGGCGGTGACCTTCTCAACGACCCAGTCCGGTAAGTCCACCTTAGTGCGCGTGACTTTGTCCGCCCCGGCCGGCGCGCCTCCGCTCAAGCTCCAGCCCTTAATGGCCTCCCTAGGCCATGCGGTCCTCTTTGGCGATGCGACCACCCAAACGGGCTACGCCCATATGCACCCGTCGTTAGAAGGCGGTGAATACGAGGCTAACCCGACGCTTTCCTTCCGCTTACGCCTGCCCCCGCCAGGTCGCTATGACCTCTGGCTGAATATCAGCGATGGCGCCGAGGATTACCTCCTTGTGCCGTTTGAAGTCACGCCTTGAGCGACTTAAAGTAAGCGACCGTCGCCCCGAGCCCTTCGGCCACGCTGTGGCGCGGCTGCCAGCCCGCCTGCTGGAGCTTATCCGAGGAAGCCATGGAGTGCTTGATGTCACCTGGGCGCTCGGGCTTGTGCTCGATGCGGGAGGTTGAGCCGGTGAGGCGGATAACCTCTTCCGCGAGCGACTTAACCGTCATCTTGCGACCATAGCCCACATTAAAGACCCCGCCCATGTCCGGGTTGTTTGCCGCAAAGGTGAGGGCCCCGACAATGTCCTTCACATAGATGAAGTCGCGGGTCTGTTCGCCATCGCCGAAGATGCCGATGGGTTCGCCCTTGACGGCCTTTTCGATGAAAATCGGGACGGCGGCAGCGTAAGGCGATTTCGGGTCTTGGCGCGGGCCAAAGACATTAAAGAAGCGCAGACTCGTGGTGGCTAAGCCGCGTTCCCGGCGAAAGAGGTCGAGGTAATATTCACCGTCGAGCTTGGTCACGGCGTAAGGCGACTTAGGCTCAGGCAGCATGGTCTCCACCTTGGGGACGGTCGGGTTATCGCCATAGACGGCGGCGGAAGAAGCGAGGACGACCTTGCGCACTTGGGCGGCTTCGGCGGCCTCGAGGACATGCAAAGTGCCCGTGGCGTTGAGGTCCACGCATTCGCGGGGCTTCAGCATGGACTCCGGCACGGAAATCATGGCGGCCAAATGGTAGACTTGGTCAACGCCGCGCATGGCTTCGTCCAGCTTGGCGCGATCCAGAATCGAACCTTCGATCAGGGTGTGCTGGAGGCCCGCCAAGTTACGGCGGTGGCCCGAGCGGAAATTATCCAGGACAATAACCTCAGCCTTGCCTTGGAAGTGTTCGACGACGTGTGAACCGATGAAGCCAGCACCGCCGGTGACGAGGACTTTCATAGCTTATTGGACGAGTGCCTGCATAGCCGGCAACTGGGCTTCAATGGATTCGACGAGCTTGAATTGGGTCCGCAAGCGGTCGAGGTTATGTTGCGGGTGCTTGATTTTGAAGTACACGTCGCCGTCCAGCCAGTCTGTCAGGAAGCGAAGGCCAATCTCAAAGGTGATTAGCTTGCCAGCGAAGGGGAGAAGTTCCCGTTCACGGGGGGTCAGGAAGCCTCCAGCGGTGGTCAGGTAGCCCTTCACGAGAGCCTCGAACATCGGCAACTGCATCGTGACCTTGGAGAGGTCGGTCTCGTCTTCGGCGGCCGGAGAAGTCGAGGTGCGGACTAAGTCGCCGAAATCGTAAAGGGCCGAACCGGGCATGACCGTGTCGAGGTCGATTACGCAGATGCCCTCTTGGGTTTCGTTGTCGAGGAGGACGTTGTTGAGCTTAGTGTCATTATGCGTGACGCGCTCGGGGATTTCACCACGGGCCATCGCGTCGGCGATGACGCCGACCTCGTGGGCACGGGCGAGAGCGAAGCCGATTTCGGGGAGCGCCTGCGCGGCGCGGCCATGGGCATCCTTGGCCAAAGCCGCTTGGAAGTTGGCGAAGCGGGTAGGTGTATGGTGGAAGTGGGGGATAGTCTCGACCAGACGACCGCCGGGGAGGTCCGCGACGAGGGCTTGGAAGGCTCCAAAGGCCTTGGCCGCCTGGTAAGCCTGATCGGCGTTACGGATGATATCGTGGCCGGTCGCGCCTTCGACGAAGACGTAGCAGCGCCAGCGATTGCCGGCGGGGTCAGTGTGCCAGCCACGCCCGGCCTTTGTCGGCACCAACGTCAAGGCTCGCCGCGAGGCATCGACCGACCCAGCGGCCTGCAACTTCGCTTGGGTGTGGCGACAGACGCGTTCGACATTCTCCATCAGCCCATCGGGATTCTTAAAGATATTGTGGTTAATGCGTTGCAGCACATAGCGCAGGCGGCAACCGCCTTGGCTCATCTCGAGCGCAAAGGTGTCATTGATATGCCCACTGCCGTAGGGCTCCGCCGAGACGTAGTCACCCAGCAGGGTGAAGGCGGCGGCGATGGCGCGGGTGTCGTAAGAAACGGAAGTGGCCATGAGACTAGGTCCAGAGGGAAGTAGGGTAGTTGCCTTGGCGGACCTGCTCAAGGATGCTGGCTTGGACCATCGCCTTATCTTCACGATAGGTCACGCCAAACCACGCAGCGGTCGTCCGGAGGATGCGGCAGGTAGCCTGCTGACTCTTTACGAGATTACCGACAGCTATTGGGATGTAGGACTCGCTCTTAAGCTCTTGCCCCTTGGCCTGTAGGAAAGTGCCGAAGTCTTTTTCTAATAGCGGAAAGATACTCGGCGTGAAGCCCCACATGTTCATTGAGACTGGCTCTTCGCCATTCAGTAGCGTGACGACGCCGTCTTCGGTGCGGTTCTCGGCGCCCGTTGCAGTCTTCGCGATTTTGGTGAGTTCCTGGATGTCAGTCAGCAGGCCTTGGCCGTCGGCTTGGCAGACGCCCCGCGCAACGGTCCCGTGAGCCGAGAGGGTGTTCTTCAAGGTGAAACCGACCATAGCGTAGGTGCGGTCGCTGTTCTGCAGGCCAGATAGATACTGACCGAGAGTCGCATAGGAATCTCGACCGTAGAAGTCATCCGCATTGATGACGGCAAAGGGGGTGTGGACGGCATCCCGGGCGCAGAGGATTGCGTGGGTGGTGCCCCAAGGCTTTTCCCGGCCAGCGGGAACGGTAAACCCTTGAGGTAACCGATCTAAAGTCTGAAACGCGAAGCCAACCTCAATTTTATCAGCGAATTTGGCCGCGATACGTTCCCGGAAGTCTTGCTCAAAGTCTGGACGAATGATGAAGACTACTTTGCCGAAGCCCGCGCGAATCGCATCGAAGACCGAGTAGTCTAGAATGGTTTCACCGGATGGACCCATCGGGTCGATCTGCTTGAGGCCACCGTAGCGGCTGCCCATACCAGCGGCGAGGACGAGGAGGGTGGGCTTCATTTAGAGCGCGCGCTTAAGGCGGTCAGCGATGTCTTGCTTTAGGCGTTCGACGAAACCCAGGGTGTATTCGATGACGTCGAGCTTGGGGTCATTGATCAGCGGTGTCAGATCTAGCGCCCACTGGAGTGAAGTCTCTTGGTCGGACGCATGGGCGTCGTGGAAAGTGGCATTCGCAATACGGCGGCCGAGGACCGCGAGATCGTAGCGCTTACCGCCGACAATCTGCGTGGCAAAGACCTCGTTGAGGGCATTGGCCAGTTCGGGGCGGGCAGAGACGGCCATCGGGACTTTTTCGGCGTCGAGCATCCAATCGAGTCCCCGCCAGACCTCACAACCAAGAACCTTCTTGGGGCGCAATTCAGCCGGCATTGCCCGCAGGGCTTCAATACAACGCAGCAGGCAGGCCACATGGGTGTCGTGCTTATCTGCTGGGTTGTGGAGGTAAACGACCTCGGGTTGGGTGGCCATTAAGATGGCGACCAAGTCGGCGACGACGGAAGGTTCATTGGCGGGTCGAACTTCCTTAGATAGGTAGCCGAGTTGGGCGATAAACGAATACTGACCGATAATGGCCGCTTGGTGTTGTTCCTTGATGCGCACGGCGGCCATTTGGTCATCCGTCCAATCGGCATAAGGTCCCTTCCGCGAACTACTACGGCCGTCCGTCATGATGACGCCCCCGAACCACTGGTCCGTGCGGCCGTAGCAAGCAAGGATGCCTTCATAGGCCATAAACTCGAGGTCGTCCTGGTGCGCGCCAATCCCGAGATGGGTCGTACGGCTGAAGGCCACCGGACCAGTCTGCTGGTCAGGGATGAGCAAGTTAGCCTTAGGGTTGAGCTTCATGTCAGAGAGGGGGCAGGGAGGCGGCGGCGACGGC
>CAIYAN010000199.1 GCA_903924185.1 uncultured Opitutia bacterium
GGAAGACATGATCCTTTGGTCCACCGCTGAATTCGGTTTCGCGCGCCTGCCCGATGAGTTCTCCACAGGGTCCTCGCTGATGCCGCAGAAACGTAACCCGGATTCTATGGAGCTCCTCCGCGGTAAGGCCGCCCGCTTCCAGGCTTCGTTGACGCACCTGCTCACGTTGACCAAGGGCTTACCCCTGACGTATAACCGCGACCTGCAAGACGATAAGCCGCCGCTGTTTGACGCGGCTGACCAGATCCTGCTGTCGCTGGACGTCGCCGCCGCCACCTTGCGTGGGACGACTTTCAATCGCGCGCGTTGCCTCGCCGCGGCTTCGGACCCAGCCCTGCTCGCGACCGACCTCGCTGATTGGCTCGTCCTTAAGGGTATGCCCTTCCGCCACGCCCACCATGCCGTCGGTCGCCTCGTCGCGCTCGCCGAAAAGTCGGGCGTGCCGCTCGATAAACTTTCCGATGCGACCGCACTCACGGCCGATGCCGCCTTCACGAAGGGCTGGCGCGAGGTCTTTAGTCTGCAGCGTGGCTTCGCCGCTCGTGAGAACACGGGTATGCCTGGTCCTAAGGCCGTCGCCCGCGAGCTCGCACGCTGGCAGAAGGCTCTTCGCTAAGGGCAGATGGACATTGGGTTCCTGATCGCCGCTTGCTTAATCGCCAGCCTCTCGCCGGGGCCGGCGGCGTTGTCGACCATTGAGACGTCCCTGCGTTACGGCAAGCGGCGCACGTTTTGGCACACGCTGGGCCTTGCCATCGGCGAGACGCCCCACCTCTTCCTGTCGCTTTTCGGGATGCATTGGCTGACGGTCCACGCACCCTATGCGCTGCCGCTCATCGGCTTCGCAGGGATGTCGTATTTTCTGTATCTCGGCGTTGGGCTTCTCCTGCGTCCACGCTCAAGCCTGCCGGAAGCCGTCGGCGTGGAGGGCGGTCCGCTGCGCTTATTCTTCCGCGGGGCGTGGGTGAACTTTTCAAATCCGAAGACCATCCCCTGGATGATTATTATTATCCAGGCGGCCGGCGTCCCGGCTGATCAACTGGCTTGGTCCACCACGGGCGTGTTCCTGCTGTGCACCTTGGGCTCCGAAATCTCAGTGATGAGCTTCTACGCCTTCGTCGGAGATGTTCTTCGGCTCTTCTTGAAAGATGCCGCCACGCTTCGCGTCGTCGACCGCGTGACCGGCGTGCTCTGGCTAGCACTCGGCCTATTGATGGCCTGGGGTTTGCTTCCTTCGGCTTAAGCTTGTCCGTGAGGCGGATCTCCTCGGAGGAGGCGCCGGACCTAGATTTCCCAGTCGCCGCTGGCCTCGGACTGCGCGAGCTGGGCGACGTTGAAACCAGCCAGGGACTTTTCAAAACGCTTCGACAGTTCGCGCCAGAGCGTGGCGACCTGGGGTCCCGAGGCGCCCTTAAGCGTGATCTTCGTGGCGACGAGGTCGGGTTCGACCACGGCCAAGACTTGCTTTAAGGTGATGTCTTCGGCGGGGCGGGCGAGGCGATAGCCGCCGGTCTTACCGCGCTTCGAGTCGACCAGGCCGCCTTCGCGAAGTTCATTCAGCAACTGCACTAAATAATTAGGAGGAATGTCCTCGAGGCGGGCGAGTTCCTCAATGCGCGTCACGGCATTGCCCTTGTTGCGCCGAGCCAGTTGAGCGAGGACGCGAAGGGAGTATTCAAGCTTGAGCGAGGCTTTCATGCGGAATGTTTCGGGGAGGTGGGTTGGACGTCGGAGCCGACGTGGATGAAAGTCCGGTCAGCGGCTTCGTCGGGGAGGATTGGCGCCTTAGGGCGCGCGAAATACGAAGTCCCAAGGAAGCACATACCAGTGTTCTGCACGACTTGAATCGCCCGGTCGTCCCAGAGTTCAATCATGCCGAAGTCCTTGCGGTCGGTGACCTCGAGGGCCGGGAGGCCTTGAGCGACGAGCCACTGCTGGGTCGCGGCGATGCCAAGGGGGTCGCCGGCC
>CAIYAN010000200.1 GCA_903924185.1 uncultured Opitutia bacterium
AGACTTGGGCCATCCGCGCGCAAGTGAAGCCCTACCCCGAAGCCGCGGGCAAGAAAGCCAAGGCGAAGTAACCGTCGGCCGGGCGACGCACCCCGTCTTAACACACGCTTAAGGTCAGGCTTGGTATACTAGTTATAATCCAATGAGCACCGAGCACATCCCCGAACGGCCTGCCAAGCCGAACCCCTTCTTCCTGCAGGCCGCGGAGCTCCCGCCCGTCGACCGACGCCACTTCCTCGGGCTGCTGGCCCTGACCTGCGGCTGGACGATGGTTAGCGCCGCAGAAGGCGACAAGAAAGGCAAAGGGGGCGGCGGCAAGGGCGGTGGTGGTGGCGACGACCAGAGCCGCGCCCGCGGTCCGTCCTTTCAAGGCGAATACGTGCTACCGGAAGCCCTCGCGGAATTCTCCCGACTCTCAGTCGTGCTCGGCCGCGCCTCGGACAAGACCGTGACGCTCAGCCTGCTGGCCGCGGAAGCCATGGAGGCCGTCATCGAACTCGGCACGACACCTGGCAAGTACGCCCGCAAGATCGGCCCGCTCACCTTGCCTAAGGGTGAACCGGTTGAGGTCGTCGTGGACAAGTTGACCGCCAATACGGAATACTTCTACCGGCTCCAATCCCGATTTCTAAAGGCCAGCGGGGGAGCGTTCACCGCCCGACCGGAGTGCCGCTTTGCCACGCAGCGCGCGCCGGGCTCATCCTTTATCTTCACAATTCAAGGCGACTCCCACCCGGAACGCCCGCAGAGCAGCCATCCCGACCTCTACGCCCGCACGCTGCAGGCGGCCGCGGCGGAGCGCCCCGACTTTCATATCTGCATCGGCGATGACTTCAGCGTCGACAAGGTCCGGACGGTCTCCCCGGCGGCCCTGGCCCAACCCTACCTGCTCCAGCGGCCTTTCCTGGGACTGATCGGCCAGCAAGCCGGCGTCTTCCTGATGAACGGCAACCATGAGCAGGGCTCACTCTTCAACTATCAGCAAACCGACGAACGCCGCGACGTCGCCGTCGGCGTGCAGAAAGCCCGCAACCGTCTTTTCCCGACCGTCGGCCCGGATGGCTTCTATACGGGCGGCGCCGAGACGCTCAAAGACATCGGCCCGCTCAAGACCTACTGCGCCTGGACCTGGGGGGACGCGCTCTTCGTCATCCTCGATAACTACTGGCATTCGCCCGCGCTCGTCGATAGCGGCTTCGGCGAGAAGGCCAAGGCCTCGAAGGGTGACGAAAAGAAAAACCGCGACTGGTGGGGCATCACGATCGGTGACGCCCAGTACCAATGGTTCAGACGGACGCTCGAGACGAGCAAGGCGAAGTACAAGTTCGTCTTCGCCCACCACGTGCTCGGCTCCGGGCGCGGCGGCGTGGACGAGGCCGACCTCTACGAATGGGGCGGCCAAGGGAAGCGCGGCGAGGGTACCTTCAAGGAAAAGCGCCCGGGCTGGGAACTACCCATCCACCAGCTCATGGTGAAGCACAAGGTCAACGTGTTCTTCCAAGGCCACGACCACCTCTACTGCCAGCAGGAAAAGGACGGGGTGATTTACCAAGAGGTGCCGATGCCTTCCGACCACGGCTATATCGCCTACAACGAAGACCGCTACCAGTCGGGCACCAAGCTACCAAGTGCTGGCTACCTGCGCGTGAGCGTCTCACCGCAGCAGACCAAGGTCGAATACGTGCGTTGCTTCTTGCCCAAGGATGAGACGAAGGAAACCCGGCACGGGATGATCGCCCATGCCTATGACGTGAAGCCCCGCTCCGCCTGACCATGCGTCGCCTCCTGACCATCGCCCTGCTGCTCGGAGCCACCCTCGCCGAAGCACGCCCACCCAACGTTGTCTTGATTCTCCTGGATGACATGGGCTGGCGCGACCCAGGTTTCACCGGCAACCGGTACATCGACACGCCGAACCTCGACAAACTCGCCCGCTCCGGCGCGGTCTTCTCCCAGTGTTACGCCAGTGCCCCGAATTGCGCCCCGACTCGGGCCTGCCTGCTGACGGGGCAATACCCGTCGCGCCACGGCGTCTACACGGTGGTCGACGAGCGCTACGCCCCGGGACAACCCCACATGAAGGTGGTTTCGACCCGCGGCAACGATGAGCTTCCCGCCCACACCAAGACGGTCGCTGACGTGCTGCGTGGCCAAGGGTACGCCACGGCCTTGATCGGCATGTGGAACCTCGGGCGCGGCCGCAATGGCACCTCCGGTAGCCCGACCGGC
>CAIYAN010000201.1 GCA_903924185.1 uncultured Opitutia bacterium
CGTGGCGGAAGTCGAAGCCTTGGGCATGCAGATGCTTGGGCCGAATGTAAACCAATCGGACACCGACTTCACTCCCGTCATCAAGGATAACGCCATCCGCTTCGGCCTCGGCGCCATCAAGGGCGTCGGCGAAGGCGCCGCGCGTGCCATCGTGGCGGAGCGTGAGGCCAATGGTGCCTTTAAAGATTTCTCAGATTTCATCAGCCGTATGGGTGACCAGGCCCTCAACGCCCGTTCGATCGAAGCCTTGGCGCGCGCCGGCGGCTTCGACTACACGGGGGAAGACCGCCGCCACCTCGTTGACTCAATTGAATCAGTCCGGCGCCACTTCACGTCGGAACGCAAGGAACGCGCCAGCGGCCAGGGCAGCCTCTTTGACATGCTGGGCTCGCAAGACAGCGGCTCTATGAATGCCGCCGACCTCATTCTGCGGAAGTCGGACAAGATGCCCAAGCTGGAGATGCTTAATAACGAGAAGCAACTCCTTGGGTTCTACCTCAGTGGCCACCCGTTGGCAGACTACCACGGACTCGACGAAGCGATTGCGAACTTTAGCACTACCCTTGACCGCATCACCCTCGACCAGAAAGAACGCCACATCGTCCGCCTCTGCGGCATCGTCGGCGGCCTCGAGAAGAAGATCTCCAAGAAGGATAATCGCCCGTGGGCCCTATTCCATGTCGCGACCCGCTCGGTCAGCATCCCCGTAACCATCTTCACCGACGCCTACGATGCCGTCTCGCTCTTGAAGGACGGCGACCTGCCGCTGCTCATGGATGGGGCGCACGTCATCGTCGACGCTCGCCTCTCCTACCGTGAAGAGCGCAGCGAATGGTCGATCAGCGCCCACTCCGTCCAACCGCTCCGCAACGCGCCAGCGATGATTAAGCGCATCCTCTTTGCGTTGCGCCCGGGCCCGGAGGCCGGCGACTTCATGGAGAAGCTCGTCGCCCACACCCGCCGCGTCGATGGCAGCACCCTCGTCCAGGTCGGGATTCTCCAGGCCGACGGTCGCGTGCTCATCGCCGAGGCCGCTCGTGGCATGACGACGCGCTTTGATCCCGTCATCTACGGGCAGCTCGCTAAGCACCCGGCCCTCGCCGGCGTGCAGATCGACCCCCTGCCCCCGACCCAACCACCCCAGCGTAAGTACGGCCCACGCGCCTGAGCTGGCCCGGCCTTCGTTTGTTACTATAAAGTCACAGTAGTGGAGCGAATACCGTTTGCGCCCGCTTTCGCTTGGCTATACCATAACGTATGGTTGACTCTTCGCAAAGATTTGGGTCCTTCGCCCCCAGCCTCGCCCAAAGGCTCGTCTTGGCACTTATCCGCATCCCCCCGCTTTATCGGGGCTCCCTCCGTCCCTTTTGGGTACGGGTTCTGAACGCCCTTCGTGGCGGCCCCGTGGACGTCACGTCCACCTTCGGGCGCTTTCGCGTCCACCCGACCACCAACCTTGTCGACAGCGCTTTACTCATTCACCCCTGCTACAATCAGGCTGAGATTACCTTTCTCCGGGACGGCCTGCACGAAGGGGGCACCTTCGTCGACATCGGCGCCAACATTGGCCTCTATTCCGTCGCGCTCGGCAACTCCCTCCGGGCTTCCGGACGGGTGGTCTCGATCGAACCTAATCCAATCTGCGTGGAACGCCTTCGCGCCAACCTGCGCTTCAACGACCTGCCGACCGACGGCGTCTTCCCGGTCGCCGCGGGCGACTCGCCAGGACGCGGCCACCTGATTGTAGACCATGACGACCTCGCAATCGCCCGCACGGTCCGCGACGCCACTGGCGGTGATTTCGAGATTCGGACGCTCACCGCCATTCTCGACCAAGCCGGCGTGAACGAAATTGCGTCGCTCAAAATTGACGTCGAAGGCTTCGAGATGGCCGCCCTAGGGCCATTCTTCCAGAACGCGCCTAGGACGCGTTGGCCGCGACGCATCTGCATTGAGCATCTGGGCGAGAAATCAGATGTCATGGCGATGCTGGCCGAGGCGGGCTACCAGCTCGTGCGGAACACCCGCAACAACGCGCTACTCACCCTCGGCTGAGGGCGCCTTAGGCGCTTATCCGTTGACTTCGCAGGGGCGTGGCGAAACCTCAAATACAGGCATGGTCTCCATCTATATCCGGACCTATAAGCGTGACATCGCTTGGCTGGACTTCTGCCTGCAATCGATTCAACGAAACCTCAAAGGGTGGGATGAAATCGTCGTGTGCATTCCCGCAGGCCAAGAGCATCATCTTAGATACGCGGAAGGCGTGCGCATCGTGAGCTCGCCCGTTTACGAGAATGATTACATCGGTCAACAGGTCCGCAAACTCCTGTGCCATCAGCGGGTCGCTGGCGATTTAGTGCTCATCGTCGACTCCGATCTGGTCTTCCTCCCCGGGGCCTCCGTGGACGATTACATGGAGGGGGGGAAGCCGCGAATCCTGACCTGTAAATGGCCCAACCCACCTGACGTTGCGACTCGGAGATGGCGGCCAGTGGTGGCGAAACTTTTCGGGGAAGACCCCCCCTACTCCTTCATGCAAGGGCATGGGGCGCGGTTATTCAAAAAATCCACCCTCGAAGCCTTCAGCCGGCGCTTTCCTGCCATCGACGAATACGCCCGGAAGCAACCTCGTAATGCGTTCAGCGAGTTCCAGTTTCTTGGGTTCTTTATTTTGCAAAGCGAGCGCTCGGACTACGCGTGGACGGAGCTCAGTGCATTACCGCTTCCGCTCTATCATACTCGACAGTATTGGAGTGTAGATGGGCTAACGCCGGCGGTTCTCGCCGAAATGGCGAAGGAAGGATTTTCCGCTCGGTGGCCGGATACACTCTCACCACTCGACCAGTTTAAGCGGTGGCTCTCGCAGGCGACCCGTCGCGCCAAACAGTGGCTCAAATCCATCGGCGTTATTCACTCCTGACCATGCGCCCACTACGGATTGCTTTTAGCGACTTTATCTTCGGTCGTAATGACCGGGACCGGATGGCGTCGTTCGATGCGCAGGACAATATCTTTACCCGACTCCTCGGTCAGCATTGGGCCGTCCGGGTGGTGCCCATGGCCGAGGCGGAGGTCCTCGTCTACTCGACCTTTGGCGAGGCCCACCGAGCCTTCCGTGGCCGCAAGGTGTTCTACACCTCAGAGAATGTCCTGCCCGACTTCGACGCCTGCGACCACGCGATCACTTTCTGCCACCTTCCCGACGATCCGCGGCATTTCCGTCTCCCGCAGTACGTGTTCTACGTCGACGACGTGCAGCGGCTGGTGAAGCCTGTAGGCTTCGATGCTTCGGCGTCGCTCCGTGCTAAGTCGAAATTCGCAAACTTCGTTGTCTCCAATCCACGGTGTCCTGAGCGCAATCGCTTCTTCCGTGAGCTCCATCGCCGCCGCCATGTCGATTCCGGTGGGCGTCATTTCAACAACCTCGGGCGGCCTATCGCCGATAAGTTGGCCTTCATCCGCGACTACAAGTTCACGTTGGCCTTCGAGAACTCGGCCTCCGCTGGCTATACGACCGAAAAACTGGTCGAGCCGATGCTCGCTGGCAGCATCCCCATCTACTGGGGTAATCCGGAAGTCGCCCGCGACTTCAATCCCCGCAGCTTCATCGACGTCGCTCATTTCCCTAGTTTTGGTGCGGCCATTGACTACATCCTGAAGGTCGATGCGGACGACGCACTTTATCTACAGTATCTAAGCGAACCTTGGTTTAACGACAATACCCCGCCGGGCTGGTTCAATCCGCAGGAGCACCTCCAGGCTTGGCAACGCTTCCTCGCGACCCCTTGGGTGGAACGTCCCCGCATCTACCGCGACCGCGGACTGCGCGACCATGTCC
>CAIYAN010000202.1 GCA_903924185.1 uncultured Opitutia bacterium
CCCTCGAGTACCTCCGCCAGACCGGCCGCGACGAAAAGCACGTCGAGCTCGTCCGCGAATACTACAAGGCCCAAGGCCTCTTCGGCATCCCGAAGGCCGGCAGCATCGACTACACGCAGAACCTCACCCTCGACATCAGCACGGTCGTTCCTTGCGTGTCCGGACCCAAGCGTCCGCAGGACCGCATCGACCTCCCCAAGATCAAGGACTCGTTCAATACGCTCTTCACCGCCGCCAAGGATAAGAACGGTTTCGGTAAGGCCGAATCTGACCGTGGCGCTTCCGCTCCCGTCGGCGCGACTGGTCGCACCCTGAAGCACGGCTCCGTCGTCATCGCGGCGATTACGTCCTGCACGAATACCTCCAACCCGTCCGTCATGGTCGCCGCTGGCCTCGTCGCCAAGAAGGCCGTCGAAAAGGGCCTGAAGGTAAACGCCAACGTGAAGTGCTCGCTCGCCCCCGGCTCCCGCGTGGTGACCGACTACCTCAACGAGACGAAGCTCACGCCGTACCTCGACCAGCTCGGCTTTAACCTCGTCGGCTACGGTTGCACGACCTGTATCGGCAACTCCGGTCCGCTCGACGCTGACATCGAAGGCGCCATCAAGGCCGGCGACCTCGTCACCGCTTCGGTGCTCTCCGGTAACCGCAACTTCGAAGCCCGCGTCCACGGCGCAGTGAAGGCCAACTTCCTCATGTCGCCTCCCCTCGTCGTTGCGTTCGCCCTCGCCGGCCGCGCCGACATCGACCTCGATAACGAAGCGATCGGTACGGGCAGCGATGGCCAGCCCGTCTTCCTGAAGGACCTCTGGCCCACGCAGGCCGAAGTCGCCGAGCACGTCGCCCGCGGCCTCAAGCCTGAGATGTTCAAGTCGAAGTACGCCCCCGACTCCCTCGCCAACGCCACCGCCGAGTGGAAGGGCGTCCAAGGCGGTTCCGGCGCACGCTTCAGCTGGAAGGAATCGTCCACGTACATCCAAGAGCCGCCGTTCTTCAAGGGCTTCTCGATGACGCCGCCCCCGGTGCCTTCCCTCGCGAAGCTCCGCCCGCTGGCCATCCTCGGCGACTCCGTCACGACCGACCACATCTCGCCTGCGGGTTCGTTCGCTGAGTCCACCCCAGCCGGCAAGTTCCTGCTCGCTGCGGGCGTGACGAAGAAGGACTTCAACTCGTACGGCTCGCGTCGCGGCAATGACCGTATCATGACGCGCGGCACCTTCGCCAACACCCAAGTGAAGAACGTGATGGCCGACGGCAAAGAAGGCGGCTTCACCAAGGTTCAGCCTGAGGGCAAGGTCGAGGCCATCTACGACGCCTGCCAGACCTACGCGCAGCGCGGCGAAGGCATGATCGTCTTCGGCGGCGTCGACTACGGCATGGGCTCCTCCCGCGACTGGGCCGCCAAGGGCACCGCTCTCCTCGGCATCCGCGCCGTGGTCGCGCAGTCCTTCGAGCGCATCCACCGCTCCAACCTCCTCGGCATGGGCGTATTACCCCTCGAGTTCGCCGACGGCAAGAACGCCGCTTCGTACAGCCTTGATGGCACCGAGACCTTCGACCTCGAAGGCCTCGCCAGCCCGATCAAGCCGAAGACCCCGGTGACCCTCGTCATCCGCCGCGCCAACGGCACGGTCGACAAGGCCGCGCTCATCGCCCGCATCGATACGGCCATCGAAGGCGAATACTACCGTCACGGTGGCATCCTGCCTTACGTCCTCCGTCAGATCCTGAAGTAAGCGTTCGACTACCGGCAAAACCAAGGGCGACTCCACCAGGGGTCGCCCTTTTTGTTTAGGAGGTCGCCGAGGCATTAGGTTTGACGGTTTCCTTTAACCAATTCGACTCCATGCATCCCCATGCGCCCGCTCCTCGCCTTTTTCGTCGGACTATCCCTACTCGGCCTCGTCGCCTGCAAGCAGCCCGACCCGACCCCCGTCCTGCGTCAGCGCTTCGAACTACTCGCCAAGAACATCTGCAATAACCAGCCCGAAGCCTGCGTGGACCTTGTCGACCCTGTCTACGTCCGCGCCCAAGGAACCGATAAGGTCGTCGGCTCGTTCAAGTTCATGGTCGGCCTCTACAAGTTCTGGAACGTCCAGGAGAATAAGGTGCGCATCGACGAAGTCCTCGTCCTCCCTGCCGGTAAGACGGCCGAAATCCGCTACAGCCTCCAGGTCAACGGCGAGTGGAAACCGCAGGATAAACCCACGAATTGGCGGTTGATCGATGGGCAGTGGTTCCTGCAGCTCTGACCTCCCCACGCGGGTAGGAATGAAACTTGAGCAGGCCTCGGTTAGGGCTCATAGGTTGACCATGGAAATCGGCGTCATCAACGGACCCAACCTCGACCGACTCGGTAAGCGCGAGCCGGAAGTCTATGGCCATGCCACCTTAGCCGACCTCGAAGCGCAGATTGCCGCGCACGCGAAGAAGGCCGGCGTGAAGACCCGCTTCTTCCAGTCGAACCACGAAGGCAAACTCATCGACACCATCGCCAAGTGGGCCGACGACGGCGTGAAGTTCCTCGTCATCAATCCAGGTGGTCACACGCATGTCAGCGTTGCCCTCCGTGATTGCATCGCTGGCAGCGGCCTCAAGACCGTCGAGGTGCATATTTCGAATATCTATAAACGCGAAGAATTCCGCCACAAGTCGGTGACCGCCTCCGCCTGCGAAGGCGTCATCACTGGCCTCGGCTTCCCGGGCTACCTCCTCGCCGTCGATTACCTCCTCGCGCAGAATAAGCCCGCAGCCAAAGCCAAGGCCAAGGCTAAGACCGTCGCGAAGAAGAAGGCCAAGAAGTAATTCGTCCGACCTGAGCGGGCAGACTCCGTCTAGGCTTTCCTCCCTTCGGCTTTAGTTCATAAAGCCGAGATGACCCGTTTCCTTGCCCTCCTACTGGCCTGGCTGGCCGTAGCCCCCACCTACGCCGCTCAACCCAACATCGTCGTCATCCTTGTCGATGACATGGGCTGGGCCGACATCGGTTGCTACGGCTCAGAGATCCCTACTCCGAACCTCGATAAGCTAGCCGCCAACGGCGTCCGCTTCACGCAGTTCTACAACACAGGCCGCTGCTGCCCCACGCGGGCCTCTCTACTGACGGGCCTCTACTCACACCAAGCGGGTGTCGGCCACATGATGGAGAATCGCAACGTCCCCGGCTACCAAGGACGCCTGAACGAGCGCTGTGCGACCATCGCGGAAGAACTGAAACCCGCTGGTTACTTCACCGCCATGACAGGTAAATGGCACGTCGGCCAAGAACAAGGCGTGACCCCGAGCAATCGCGGCTTCGACCGCAGCCTCAATGCCGCCGCCGGTGGTTTCTACCAACCTGGCTCCAGTCGGGCGAAGCTCTTCCTCGACGGCCAAGCCATCGCCAACGATGACCCGCGCCTCCCGAAGCAGTGGTACTCCACAGATCTCTGGACGACGTACGGCCTGAAGTTCATCGATGAAGCCCGCGCCGCCAAGAAACCGTTCTTCCTTTATCTCGCCCACAATGCCCCGCACTTCCCGCTCCAAGCGCCGGCCGAAGAAATCGCGAAGTTTCGCGGCAAGTACCTCGCCGGCTGGGGCGAGTTACGCAACAAACGCTACGCCCGCCAACTCGAATTAGGCTTACTTGATCCGAGCTGGAAACTTTCGCCCCGGCCCGACGCCATCAAGGCTTGGACCACCTATACCGACGAAGAAAAAGCCCGCTTCGATCACATTATGTCGGTCTACGCCGCCACGATTACACTCATGGACAAAGCCATTGGTGACCTCGTGGTCGGACTCAAGGAGCGCGGCGAACTCGATAACACACTGATCCTCTTCCTCAGCGACAACGGCGGCAACGCAGAGGCTGGTATCGCTGGCCGGACCGAGGGCGACCCCACCAAGGCCAACTCCGATTGGTTTTGCGGTGAGAGCTGGGCCTTCCTGCAGAACACCCCCTTCCGCCGCTTTAAGCACTACAACCACGAAGGCGGTATCGCCACCCCGCTCATCGCTCACTGGCCCAACGGCATCAAGGCCCGCAATGAACTCCGCACGCAACCTGGCCACCTCATCGACATCCTGCCGACCTGCTTGGATGTCGCCGGTGCCACCCCGCTCAAGGAACGCAACGGCATCGCCGTACAGCCACCGGAA
>CAIYAN010000203.1 GCA_903924185.1 uncultured Opitutia bacterium
GCCCAGGTCTTGCCGCCGTCTTCGGAGCGACGGAACGTGCCGTTAGCCCGGTTTTTTCCGGCGGGATTTAAGAAAAAGATGGTCGTTTTACCTCCGACCGTGGCGGAGAGCAGGGAGCCTTGGCAGACAGGCTCGGGTAGGGCGGCATCTTCCGTGGCCTTGGCCCAAGTAGCGCCACCATCTTGTGACCAGGAGACTTTGCGCAAGGGCGCCCCGGAGCGCCAGCGACGGGAATTCAGATAGAGTGAACCGTCGGCGGTTTCGGCGACCTGCACTTCGTTGAGCTGCATGCCTTCATGGGGCACTTCAGCACCGCGTTTCCAGGTCTTGCCCGCGTCATCGCTGAAGGCGACCCAGTTCACGAAATTCTTCTGCGGGTCTTGCGAGTTGAACGGCATCACCAAGCGGCCGGCGAATTTACCTTTGTGTAGTTGGATACCGATGCCGGGGCCGGAGGCGCAGGTCACGGCGTTGTCAGGCTTTAGTTCATTGCTCACATCGACGGGCTTGGACCAAGTCGCACCTTCGTCGTTCGACGTCACAAATAGCAGCCGGTTGCCCTTCGGGTCCTTCGGGCCTGCGGGGAGGCCGCCAAACTCTTTGCCACCCGCGGGGAAAATCTGGAAGAAGAGGAAGACGCGGCCGCTCTTGGCGTCCTGCACCAGGCAGGGGTTATTACAGCTATCATTACCCTGTTCGTAGGCGATCGTCGGCTTAGACCAGGTTTTTCCTTGGTCCTTGGAGCGCGCGACGAGCAGGTCGTTACCCGCTTGGTCGGTCGCTTTATCGCGGGCTTCGGCGATGGCGATGAGCGTGCCCTTGGCCGTCATGAGCAGCGCGGGGATGCGCACGGAAGCATGCGTGATATTCTTCTTCGCTTCGAAGACGGCTACCGCCGGCGTTTCGGAGAGCTTGGGCGCTGCGCTGAGGCAGGCCGGCAGGAGGAGGCAGAGCGTGATTAGTCTTTCCATGAGAAATAGCCGATGGCTTCGAGTTCGCCGAGCATCGCTTGGATGCCAGCGGTATCGGGGTTGCTATTGGGCAGGCGGGCGGGCCCGACCGGGACGCCGAGGTGTGTCATTAGGGCCTTGGCACAGCCCATGTAGCCGCGCTTGGCGACGATACGGATTACCTGCATCATGCGGTCCTGCTCGAGCTGGCAGGTGGCGAGGTCGCCCTTGGGGAAGGCTACCATCATGCGCTGCAACGGGCCGGGCACGAAATTGTACGTGCTACCGACGCCGCCTTGCGCGCCCATGGCAAGGGCCGCGAGGAAGTACTCGTCGATGCCCCAGGGTAGGTCGTACTTGCCGCCGTCGAGGCGCTTACCGAGTAGGTAGGTGCCGAGGTCGGGGTTGGAGTATTTCACGCCGGCCAGGTTGGGGATGCGTTGGGCGGCGAGCTTCAGGAAATCGTCGACGGGGAAGTTAATCCCCGTCAGCGCAGGGATGTCGTAGTAGTAGAACGGTAGCTCCGGGGCGGCGGTGGCCACTTGAGCGCAACAAGCGACAAGGTCCTCCACGTTACGCGGCTTGAAGTAAGACGGCGCAATCATTGAGATTGCGCTGGCTTGATTACGCTGGGCCTGGGCGGCGAGCGTCGCGGCGTCGGCGAGGCAGTTAGCACCCACGTGGACGACCACCTTGATGCCGCTGGACTTGGACACGGCGGCCCAGCGGTCACCGAGGGCGAGGCGTTCGGTGAGTTGCAGGGAAACGCTTTCACCGGTCGTCCCGCCGATGAAGACGCGATCGATTTTCCGGGCGAGTAAGTGTTCGGCCTGTCGTTCGACCACCGCGAGGTTCAGTGAACCATCGGCGTGGAAGGGCGTGTGGGTGGCGGGACAGAGCCCATGGAACTTGAAAGCGGACATGAGAAAAGTTTTAACGACGCAAGGCGGTGTTAGGTCGGATACATAGGATGACCCCGACGGACAGTAAAGCAATCGCCGCGAAGGAGCCGAAGATGACGTTGAGAGGGATGTGTGCGTCGCGCATCACGCCGAAGCCCCAGTCGGCCAAGCCGCCGCAGCTGATGCTGACCAGGTTCATGAACCCGTAACCCGTGGCCCGGAGTTCGGGGCGAACGAGCTGACAGAGGATGGGCATGTTATTGCAGTCAAAGAAGCCCCAGCCGAGTCCGAAGAGGATGAGGAAGC
>CAIYAN010000204.1 GCA_903924185.1 uncultured Opitutia bacterium
GCCTTGCCCGCGACGTCGCGAAGGATGACGGAATCGGACTCGACCTGCGCGGTGGCGCCGGCGAAGGAGACCTGGTTGACGCCGGACTTGAGGTCAATCGGGAGCGTCTCACGCACCACGGCGTAACCGCCATTGTAGATCGTGAGCGCCGGATCGGCGGCGAAGGAGACCGAAGCGGCGGCCAGCAGGAGGAGCGCGGGGAGTTTCATGGGGTTGGGGAAATTCTGGGAAGCGGAAGGAGCTTTCCGATATTAATAAGCGCCCCTGCCCCCAGCTTCCGTCTGAGGACTATGCCTTACCGACCCTTGCGACGCTGGCGGCGGCGATATTCGACCGGGGTACACTTCATCTCCCGCTTGAATAGGCGATTGAAGAAGGTCACCTGGCGGAAACCGCAGGCTAGGGCGATATCCAGGACACTCCGCTCACCGTCCCGCAGCTCCCGGCGGGCGGCCTGTAGACGGAGTTCGTTCACGAACGCGCTGAAGCTATGACCGGAGTGCTGCTTGAACTGACGCGCGAAGGTCGGGCGACTGAGGCCGGAGATCTTCAGCAGATCCTCCAGGCGGATCTCATCACGGAAGTTGGCCACGAGGTGCTGGACGGACTTCGAGATGGCCTTCTGATAATGGGACTCGGCGCTGAGCGTGAAACTCCGCGACGACAGCAGAGCTAAGTCCGACTCGGGTGCGTCGGCGACTTCCGCCAGGAGACGCAGCAACGCCGCCAGCTGACCCGCGCCCTTGCTGCGGGCGACATCCTGCATGAGCGCAGCGATGGCCGTCGCGGTCCGCCCACGCAGGTGCAGGCCGCGTTCGGCCCGCTTGAAGAGATCGCGCAGCTCGAGATTCTCCGGGAAGGCCCAGACGGGATGGCTCTCGGGAAAATGCCACTGGATTGAAAGCCCGCCCGACGCCCCCGATGTATGCCAGTGATGAGGCAGGCGTTCGCCGAGCAGCACCAGATCGCCCGCCGCAAACGTACCGATGGCATCGCCCACGAAGCGCGTGCCCTCCCCTGCGGTGAACAGGGTGAGCTCCATTTCCTTATGGAAGTGCCAGTGATTCCCTTCCCCTTGGACCGGCTGCGTCCGACCCGGCCCCAAGATGCATTCGACGTCCCGTAGAGACTTAGACCAACGCAAGACACGGAAGGAGTGCCCTTCGGGCAGCTCGACCTTCTCGCGGATGGCTTTCATAAGGTCATTCGTATCAAAGACACCCCCACCTGCAAGGGGGTAATTGAGATGATAGTGCCACCAAGGGAGACACCCAGCGTAGCGAAACGCCGATGGGGTGCTAAAATGAAATCCTTTCCCCATGAGCACCCCCGTCACCTATCGATTCTCTTTCGGCCCTTGGAACATCAGCGAGGGCGGCGACCCCTTCGGCGGCGACGTCCGCAAGGTCTTCCCCCACGAGGAGAAGTTCGCCCTCTACCGCCCCCTCGGCTTCGAAGGCGTGCAGTTCCATGACGACGACGTCGTCCCGGGCATGGACGGCCTGAAGCCCGACCAGATTCAGAAGAAGGCCACCGAGGTGAAGGCGATGCTCGCCAACCAGGGCCTCAC